>JAOAAK010000009.1 GCA_026418905.1 Bacteroidales bacterium
AAGAGACAGACCGTATACCGAGTGACCGGGACGGATGCCAATAACTGTACTAATACAGCTCAGGTAACCGTGACAGTTAATGCCTTACCTGTAGTTACTGCTTCGGCTTCTCCTAATCCCATTTGTCAAGGTCAACAAACAACACTTTCTGGGGGCGGTGCAGTCTCTTATACATGGAATCAAGGTTTAGGTTCAGGCCAATCTCATCAAGTTTCACCCAATACAACTACCGTTTATTCTGTTACAGGTACGGACAATAATGGTTGCACTAATACTGCTCAGGTAACAGTTATAGTTGATCCGCCCATTCAAGCTAGCATAAGTGGAGATACTTCGTTATGCATCGGTGAAACTACCATTCTTAATGCCATGGGTGGTACTTCTTACCAGTGGAGTGGTCCAGGAATTACCAATCCAGCAGCTAATCCACAGACTGTAACACCTTCCTCAACAGGTCAATATACCGTAACAGTAACACAGGGAAGTTGTTCGGCAACAGCTACCATATGGGTAAATGTTCATCCTTTGCCAGTGGCTAATGCAGGGAACGATACCACCATAGTTCTGGGTAATTCTGTTCAACTACAAGCTTCGGGTGGAGTAGTCTATCAATGGAGTCCTGCCACTGGTCTTAGTTGTACGACATGCCCTAATCCTGTGGCTTCACCATCTGCAACAACACTTTACACAGTGACCGTAACCAACGAGTATGGTTGCAGCAGTACAGATGATGTATTAGTAAAGGTTGAGCTCAATTGTGGAGATGTTTTTGTTCCTCAAGCTTTTTCACCAAACGGAGATGGAAATAACGATGTATTTAAAGTTCATGGCAATTGTATTGAAACTATACAAGTGAAAATCTTTGATCGTTGGGGAAATAAGATTTTTGAAACTACCGATCCGAACCAGAGTTGGAATGGTGAATTCAACGGTAAAGAAGTCAATGGCGGAACATACACTTATGTAGTGACTGGTACGTTGGTCACAGGTGAAAGTTTTGTGAAAAAAGGAGTTGTAGTGTTAATAAAATAAAACATAGGTTATGAAGAAAATAAGTATTTTTGCGGCTGTCATTACTTGTTGGTTCATGGATGCACAGGACATGCATTTTACTCAGTTTTCTCAGACAGCTTTGTGGATAAATCCTGCTCAAGCTGGACTTTTTTATGGTTCTTTTAGGGGTGTAGCTGGGTTCAGAGATCAATGGCGAAGCATAGGAACACCGTATACTACTTTTTATGTGTCTGCCGATGGAGTCGTAAAGCAATCCATGACGGCACAATTCAACGCTGGTGCATATGGAGTTTTTGACAAGGCAGGCATTCCATCGCTTAAGCATAATCTGGCTGGCATAGTCGTTTCATCCCAGGTAAAGTTGTCAGATGGTTTTTTAGTTGGCGCAGGTTTGATGACAGGATTATATCATATGTATTTTAATCCTGAGGAATGGAGCTGGTCTTCACAATATGATGGCTTGCATTACAACCCAAATCTTCCAAGTAATGAAAATCTTTCATCATTGAGTGCTACCAAGATGGATGTGGGTGGAGGTATACTTTTTCATTATTTCCGCAATGCTAGCAATCCCTTTAATAATGATGGTATTCGTGCAAAAATAGGATTTGCATTTTTTCACATAAATCGTCCTAAACAACTTTCCATAAACCAAGAAGACAAAAAATATATGAAATTTCACTTACATGGAGATGCAAGCGTGGGAATTCCCGGAACCAATACTGCTATTCAACCAGGTTTTTTATTTGCTATGCAAGGTCCTCACGTAGAAATCCTTCCGGGTTTGGCGGTTCGATATATGCTCAAAGAACAGTCTCGCTATACGGGCTTTATTAAAAGTTCAGCTATGACGTTGGGGGTATATCTACGAACTCGTGATGCAGTCAATATTATTACAGGTTTTGAATTTGCCAATTATATGTTGGGTTTTTCTTATGATGTAAATATTTCTGGTTTGAGTAAAGTTAGTAAAGGAAATGGTGCTATGGAGTTTTTCGTTCGTTTTATTACACCTTCCCCTGAAAAAATGAGCCGCAGGAACAGCCCACTGTATTGAAAAAAAGTAAAAGTAAAAGATATGAAAACAAATTATCATATGTTGAAAAGAAGTTTACTGGCGATAGTAGTTAGTCAAATTATTTTGCCCTTAGGAGCGCAAACGTTGTATACTGAAAATTTTGAAGGTGGAGGTGCGGGTTGGGCCTTGAATTCTGGCGACATGGGAACTGTAGGAAACGACCCCATGGCCAATCAGTGGATTATTAACAATGTGTATCAAGGGGGAACTTGGATGTTGGGTGGATTTTTTCCTGTAAACATTCAAAATACTCCTCAACAACCAGGGACTTTTACCAACGGTCCTACTTCGAATTATTTACATATTACTTTTCCAGAATCAGGTATATTGAATGCAAATTACTTGGCGGGTGGTAGTGCTTTTGGCTATACTGAAGGTGCACATTTTGCTAAAATGACTACGGGAATCAATACTACAGGTTTTACTGGAGTTACTCTTGAGTTTTATTATTTAACAAGAGGTGGTGTAAACAAAGTGTATTATAGTACGGATGGAGGAAATACATGGACCCAGGCCGGAACAAATTTATCGTATGCATCCAACTGGACACTTAAAACAATTACCAATGCTGCTTTTGACAACAAACCTGATTTGAGATTTGCCTTTTATTTTGATGATACGCAGGGCACTCAACAGGATCCACCTTTCTGTGTTGATGAGATTAAAGTTTATGTTCCCACTCAATCGCAATTAAATGCTAATTTTACAGCTAGCCAAACCAACATTTGTGTTGGTCAGTGTATTAATTTTACAGATCAGAGTTCTGGTAATCCTACTTCATGGAGTTGGACGTTTGCCGGTGCTACGCCGGGAACAAGTACTCAACAAAATCCTACAAATATCTGCTACAATACGCCAGGTCAATATACAGTAACCTTGACTGTTTCTAATGGTAGCAGTCAAGATACTGAAACAAAGACTGCATATATAACAGTTAATCCAGCTCCGAATGTAACCATTACTGCCTCGCAAACACAAATTTGCCCCGGTCAGCAAGTAACACTTACAGCTGGTGGAGCAAGTACCTATAGTTGGAATCAAGGGCTTGGAAATAGTAATCCCGTGACAGTATCACCTCCAAGTACTACTACTTATAGTGTCACGGGAACTGATAATAACAATTGCACTGGATCGGCGAGCATAAATATTGTTGTTACCAATGAAATTCAAGTCCAAATTGATACTACGCTTTGTCCAGGTGGGAGTATAGTCATTGGAGGGCAGATCTACAATTCTCCGGGCACTTATAAAGATACAACCCTCAGTGTGGGTGGATGCGACAGTATTACAACCATACAAATTAATGCCGGATCAGTGCCCAATGTCATACTCCCAAGTGATACGGCAGCTTGTATTGGTCAGTCTCTTACGTTGGTTCCAATTGTAGTTGGTAGTTATAATGTAGTGCAATGGAGTGATGGAATAAATACCCTTGCTCGTACGGTCAATGATTCTGGTTATTATACCGTGACGGTATCTAATACATGTGGCGGTGATATGGCAACTATACATGTACAGTTTATTGATTGTGGAGGTGATCTCTTCTTTCCAAATGTTTTTACACCTAATGGAGATGCATTTAACCAATACTTTTCCCCCATTGGCGCTAACATTGAAGATTACGAACTTTACATATATAACCGATGGGGTAACCTAGTGTTCAAAACATCAGACGTCAATCAACCTTGGGATGGGAAATACAAAGGTAAAGATGTTCCTGAAGGTGTTTACTTCTATGTGGCTAAATACAAAGCTTTTGATCCCGCTACCGGAAAACCTGAAAAGAAGCAGATACGTGGTTCGGTTACTTTAATTAGATAAATAAAAACTTATTTTCACGCAAGTCATACCCCACCCATGTGGTGGGGTTTTTTTATATCAACGTGATATGCGTTGGAGAATGTATGAGGTGAATGGATGAAGATGTGAAAAAGGACGGTATGATTGATTTTAACCTAGTGAAATGCGTATCTGTAATAAAAATCTGATCTGTTTCCAGTTGCGAAATAGTGATAAGAAGACGTTCTGCTCGGCTCTCATCGAGTTTATCAAATATATCATCGATCAAAATAATAGGTTTTTTACTTAAATGCTGGTAAGTAATCTGATACTGGCTAACTTTGAGAGCGAGAAGAAAAGATTTTTGTTGTCCTTGACTTCCAAATTTTCTCATGTTATGGCCATCTGAAAGGAAAAGGAATTCGTCACGATGAATTCCTTTTTCAGTAAAGCCAAGTTCGATGTCGCGTTTGAGGTTATTTTTTAAAATAAGTTCATAATCTTCATTCAAAAGCTGAGAAAAGTATTCGATGGAAATAGAAGAGTTGTTATCAACGATTTTATGATGGAAAAAAGGAAGTATCGTGTTAAGGTGATTGATAAAATTTTTCCTAATTTTAAAAATGTCTATTGAAACAGTTATTAGCCTTTCGTCGAAAAAAGCGAGTTGTTGAAGAAAATGAGGGCTATGGGATTGTTTGAGTAAGGCATTTCGTTGCATAAGAAGTTTTTGATGTTGAATCAGTAATTCAAGGTAATTTTTATCTAATTGAGAAATGAAAGCATCAAAATATTTACGACGGTGTTCTGCAGATTCACTAACAATAGACATATCGGAAGGAGCTATGAGAATAATCGGAACAAAACCAATATGCTCTGATAAACGTTCAATGATTTTATCATTAACTTTAATTTTTTTGCCTTTCTCCCGATCGACATAGATAGAAATCAAATGTGGTAAATCGTCGTATTCATCATTAACAGCTGCTTGGATATGGAAAAAAGCTTCGTTATGCTTAATACATTCTTTATCGCTGTTTTGAAGAAAACTTTTTGTGAAGCTTACGTAATGTATGGCATCTAATATGGTGGTTTTTCCGACGCCGTTTTTTCCACAAAAAGCAATACATTGAGCATTAAGCGAGAGGTGGAGAGAATCGTAATTTTTAAAATTTAACAATTGGAGGGAAGGGATTTTCATGTTGATCGGAGAAGTTTAATTGTTTCAAACATCATGGAATAAGCAGCCCATTGTATGTTATAAAGGCGATGGTTCCCAAATTGAAACTGATATGTTTTAATCTGATCTTGGAAAGCAATTGCACCCCAAACGTAGCCGACAGGTTTTTGTGGGGTACCACCATCGGGACCGGCAATTCCGCTAATAGCTATACAGACGTCAACATTGAGGAGAGATTTTCCTTCACGAGCCATGATTTTAACTGTTTCATGGCTAACAGCTCCATAAGATTGAATGATTTCCGTAGGAACGTGCAAAATTTTTTCTTTAATTTCATTAGCGTATGAAACGATACTTCCTTTGTAGACTTGAGATGAGCCTGGGATAGAGGTAATTTTGTGGGCAAGATAACCGCCCGTGCAGCTTTCGCATGTGCCAAGGGTAAAATAACGATTTTTCAGTTCTGTTAGAAGGATTTCTTCCAGAGAGGATTGAGTATTGCTTACGAGATATGGTTGAATAACTGGCAATAATTTTTCTTGAATTAATAGTTCAGCCAGAGCTTTTTCATTCTCTGGGCAAGAAAGTCGTAGTCTGATATATCCAGGCGAAGGCAGATATGCCCATGTGAAAGTGGGAGGAAGACTTTGTTCGAAGTCCTGAAGTTGACTGCTTAGAAAAGATTCGTATGTGCCTGCGACAAGAAAATGAAAATGAAAAATAGGGTTCTCTTTTAACTGTTGAAGGATAGGAGTAGCTTGATGTTGAAAGATTTCATGAAGTTCAGTTGGGACACCAGGAAAAGCAAATATGTGCTTTTCATCTTTCTGAGCATAAATGCCAGGAGCTATGCCAACAAAATTTGGCAGAGGTCTCGAGCCCCGTGGAAACATAGCTTGTTGAATGTTATTTTCAGTAAATGGGCGTTTTCTTTCATCGAACTTTTGACATATTTCAGAAAGGATGCTATGATTTAATTCCAATTCTGTTCCCATAAAAGAAGCAAGTGCTTGACGAGTTAAGTCGTCTTTCGTGGGACCGAGTCCGCCAGTCAAACAAATAATTTGGGATTTACGACTCGAAAAATTTAGGGATTCAATAATGTCATCTATATTATCTCCAGTAGTCATGGCAGAGACGACATTAAAACCCAACATGGTAAGCTGATCGCTTAACCAGTGGGCATTAGTATTAAGTGTTTGCCCAATAAGTAACTCGTTTCCTACTGAGATTACACTGGCTTTCATGTCAAAACCATTTAACAAGTGGGAAATCTTGACGATGAGGCATGAGGTCGTTGTAAGGAGTTACACGAATAGCATAATCGAAAACACCAGCCTTTTTGTTAGATAATACGGCCTCGAATCGTGCAATATTATTTTTAAAACTAGTAGGTTTCATTTCTTCAATAAAAAGAAACTGATCAATACGATCATGAATTTTTTGTCCAAAGATGAGCTCAACTTTGATATCTCTTGGACTGAGATCTGCTAGGTAGAGCTCAATAGCAGCTATAAAGTCCTCTCCTAAAACAAGAGGTTTAATGGTACTGTCGGGTAATTCAAGTTTTCTTTCATAAATTTCATTGAAATTTTCTTCCACTTTTCTTTTCCATTTCATCCATTCCAGAAAGAGTTCGAGATCTTTTTCTGTGAGTTGATGATAGCGTTTCATAAGAGGGAAATAATATTTCTGAAGATATTCATTTATCATTCGCTTCGTGACGTAATAAGGAGCAATTCGTGTAAAGGCGTTTCGAATAAATCCAATCCATTTACATGGTATGTCATTTGGATTTCGGTAGAAAAAAGAAGGTACGATTTCATCTTCGATGATTTCATAAAGAGTTTCAGCATCAAGTTCGTCTTGCAAGCGTTGATCTAAGTAGGTTCGTTTTTCTTCGAGAGCCCATCCGGCTTTGGGTTTGTATCCTTCAGCCCACCATCCATCTGATACACTAAGGTTAAGAACTCCATTCATAACAGCTTTCATACCACTAGTACCGCTAGCTTCAAGGGGACGTGTTGGAGTGTTTACCCACACGTCTACACCGCTGACGAGCAAATGAGCAAGTTCCATGTCATAATTTTCAAGGAAGAGGATTTTTCCTCTAAATTCTGGCATTCGACTAATTTGAATGATGTTCTGAATAAGTTTTTGTCCTTCTACATCAGCAGGATGAGCTTTACCGGCAAACACAAAGAAAACCGGTCGATCGGAATTACTTACAAGTCTTTTTAACCTTTCTGTGTTGTTTAAAATTAGATGTGCTCTTTTGTAGGTAGCAAACCTTCTAGCAAAGCCAAACCAAAGGGCATTATCAGATATAGTATTGAGAATTTCCACTATATGCCTTGGTGCTTCCTGGCGACGAACGAGTTCTTCGGACAATCTTATTTTAATTTTTTCAACAAGACGGCTTTTAAGTTGTTTTCTAACGTTCCAAATTTCATCTTCGTTGAGTTCGTTGAAGATTTTCCAATTGTCAGGATCGCTCATGTCTAATTCTAAGATGTTGATATATTTTTTTTGTAACAATTGTTGCCACATAGGGTCCATCCATGTGGGAAGATGAACGGCATTGGTAATGTGTTGAATGAATAGTTCGTCGGTAAAAAAACCTGGGTAGAGTGGGGCAAACATTTCACGAGTAACCGTTCCATGAATTTTACTAACTCCATTAGTTTGAACAGATCCTTTGAGTGCAAGGATGCTCATACTAAATTTTTCGTCTTTATTATAAGGACCAATAAGTCCTAGGGAAACAAAATCCTGCCAATTTATATTGAGTTTTTCGCAATAGTCAGCAAAGTAGATACGTAATAATTCTTGACTGAAAACATCATGTCCTGCTGGAACTGGTGTATGGGTGGTAAAAAGTGTGTTATTTCTAACTAATTCTAATGCCTGATGAAAATTAAGTACATATTGCTGCATGGCCTGTTCAATACGTTTGAGGATCGAGAAAGCTGCATGTCCTTCGTTGATATGGTAAACATCAATTTTTTTGCCGAGTTTTTCAAGCACCATTACACCACCGATGCCTAATAATATTTCTTGTTTTAATCTTACTTCACTATCACCGCCATAGAGTTGGTAAGTAATGCTTCTATCTTCAGGTGCATTTTCATCAAGATCCGTATCAAGTAAAAATAGTTCTACACGTCCTACTTGAATTTTCCATACTTTAGCATGTATTTCTCGCCCAGGAAAGGTAAGCTGTATGGTAATCCATTTTCCGTCTTTGTCGCGAACCGGTATTAAGGGAAGCACAGAAAATTTCTGAGGTAGATATTGGTTGACTTGCATGCCATCATGACTTAGGGTTTGATGGAAGTAACCATATCGAAATAGTAATCCAATGCCAGTTAAAGGTAAACGTTGGTCCGAAGCTTCTTTAAGGTAATCGCCAGCAAGTATGCCGAGACCACCTGCATAAAGCTTAAGGGAAGAATGAAAACCATACTCCATACAGAAGTATGCAACTGATGGTTTCGAATAATCCAACCCTTCTTCCATGTATGATTTAAAACGATGGTAGATTTGACTGAGTTCGTCCATAAAATTTTGATCGTGAGTTAATTGAATAAGTTGCTGGTATGGTATCATTTCAAGCATTTTGAGAGGGTTATGCGCAGAAAGTTCCCAATTTTCTGGATGGATGGAAGCAAAAAATTCCTCTACCTCAGGATGCCATGTCCACCAAAGGTTTCGCATTAGCTCCAGCAAAGGTTCAAGTTGTGGAGGGTATTTGGGCTTGATGAGTATTTTTCTCCAAATGGGTTCCTGAAATGAAGTTTTAATTTGTTGTAGAGGTAAAGGTATTTTAGTCTTAAAATTCTCGGAACGTTGTAGTACAAGTTTAAGTCCTGTCTCATAGGCAGTAAGGTAGTGAGTGATGAAGTTTTTCCAGCTGCATTCTTTGGCTATTTCTATAGCTTTAAGACGATCGTTCTGACGTTTTTCTTCTGAAGAATTTAAATATTCTAGAATTTTATTTGCAAGCAAATTCTTAACTTCGTCGTAGTTGTAATCGTTACGGTTAAGTACAGTAACAGCAGTTTGGTTAGGATGATTTTTTAATATCCAGCTTCCAAAGCCAGCCAAGCTGGTGGTAATGGTGGGGATGCCGTAAGCAATGCTTTCCATAGGTGTATAGCCCCATGGCTCATAGTATGAAGGGAAAGCTGTGAGGTCCATGCCCGAAAGGAGCTCGTAATATGGAATGTTAAGTAGACCATCTTGTCCGTCCAAATATGAGGGAATAAAAATGACTTGGAGAGGGTCCTCAGGATTATTATTGATTTGATGGTACTTGAGTTTCTGAATAATTGGATCGTTATTTTCATCAAAAAGATAATGAGTTGCATAGTGGGGTATTTGAGCTAAGAAACTATTTTGGTAGTTTTTTAATATCTGAATGTTAGGACCTGCTTGATGTGCTGGCACAGCTATGATAGCAACGACTTCGTCATTGGATTTTAGCTCTTGTCTTAATTCAGCTAAAGCATCGATGAAAAGATCGAGACCTTTGTTGTGAAACTCATATCTACCAGAAGTTAAAATGTAGAAGGCGTGGTCTGAAACTTTTTTACCAGTGACTGCACCCACAAAACGAGGAAGCAAGGCACGCACGTTTTTTCTTTTTTTATCAAGATCATCAAGTGAATGAATTTGGTCCGAATTGAATCCATTGGGCGTGATAAAATCGGGTTTTTTTTGGAGGAAATATTTGCATTCATGAGAGGTGATTTCTGACACTGTAGTGAAGACGTCAGCAGTTTGAGCAGACAGTTTTTCGAGGTTGAATTTGGCTTCTATGTGCAGTTCTTTGGATTTTTCGTCGGACTTTACGGCATCGAGCAAAGCATATAATGGCTGTTTGTTTCCTGCCATGCTTCTACCCATAACGGTAGCATGAGTAGTAAATACAGTACAAGCTTGTGGTACAGCTTTTTTTAGGTAAAGAAGTGTAGACCCAGTAAGCCATTCATGTATTTGTACTACAAGTCTTTCCTCGGCACTAACAAAATATTTGTAAAAGTGTTCAATAAGTTTACCTGCCTCATAGCCAAACAATACAGGTTCAATGTAGTCCCACCCACCAGCTAATGAATCTAAACCATGTTCTGTCCATAATTCATATAAAATCTCGTCCTTCTGTGTATAGAGTCGCGAAAAGTTAACAAGAATGGCTATAGGATTCCCTGGAATGTTCCATCTGCCAATTTTACACTGAAAACCATCTGCTTGTAATTGTTCGTGCCATGCACGAAAAAGATTGTTATCTTCTACGAAGATACTTCTGTCCAATGATTTGCCTGCAATATCAGGTCCTATGGCAAAATATGTTCCCTCGAGATGAGAAAGCAATTCTTGAGCTTTGGTTGAAATGACGGTATTGATTCCACCAACTTTGTTGCATACTTCCCAGCTTACCTCGAAAAGATAGTGAATTTTCATAAATACTTTTTTACAAAATTAGGGAATGAAAATAATTACGTTGATTCTAATTCAATACCATTGCTCATACGATTTTGAAGCATTGTTAGTTTGGTGAAAAATTTTAAAGATCTGTTTAAACGTAATTTGTCCAATTGGGCAAAATCTTTTAATACTTTCGTATTTTTTCAACATGCTCGATATGCAACAGAGAAAGCCATGAATAGTTAAAGTTTTACTTTTGACAAAAGAAATTTTCAAAATACTACGATATATGAAAAAATTAAATCTAGGATGTGGTAAGGATATTCGTGAAGGATATATAAATCTTGATAGATATCCTCTTGATGGGGTGGATGTAGTTTACGATATCGAACAATTACCACTTCCTTTTCACGATGAAGAGTTTGACGAAATACTTTGCAACAGTATTCTTGAGCATGTAAATTACATTCCTTTGATGAAAGAACTCTACCGTATCCTTAAAAAAGGTGGGATTTTAAAGATTATAGTTCCGCACTTTACATCAGCTAACAATTTTATAGATCCTACGCATAAGCATATGTTTTCTATTCAAACGTTCAAATTTTTTGTTGGAGGAGCCTCGGAACGAGATTACTATTTTGATTTTCATTTTACTCAAATAGTGTACAGACGTATAACTTTCCCCAAGGGAAAGCACCTATATAATTATTTCATAGAGTGGTTGATTAATTTAAGTAATACCATGCGTCATGTATACGAATTTTCATTTCTGCGAATTTTTCCTGCAGAAAACATCATCATCTGGCTAAAAAAGTGAATTCGAATTTTGAGGTCTTTTTGCTTATTTTTGTAAAAAAATGCGTCAGTATCTAGAACTTTTAGATTATGTATTAAAGAATGGAATTAGAAAATCCAACAGAACTGGCATAGATACCTTGAGTGTTTTTGGTTATCAGATGCGTTTTAATTTACAGAATGGTTTTCCTTTGCTTACAACTAAAAAACTTCATTGGAAGAGTATTGTCTATGAACTTCTTTGGTTTTTGCGTGGCGATAGCAACATACGTTTTTTACATGAAAATGGTGTAACTATTTGGGATGAATGGGCCGATGAAAATGGAGATCTGGGACCTATTTATGGGGTTCAATGGCGTAGTTGGAAATCTCATGATGGTCGAACGATAGATCAAATTACCGAAGTTATAAAAGAAATCAAGTCAAATCCAAATAGCAGGCGTCTTGTTGTTAGTGCTTGGAATGTTGGTGAATTGCCTTATATGAAGCTTCCACCTTGCCATATTCTTTTTCAGTTTTATGTGGCTGAAGGGAAATTATCGTGCCAGCTTTATCAACGGAGTGCTGATGTATTTCTAGGAGTACCCTTTAACATTGCTTCTTACGCTTTGCTCACGCACATGATTGCACATGTGACAGGTCTTGATGTAGGAGAATTTATTCATACTCTTGGCGACACTCATCTATATGTCAATCATATTGAACAAGCAAAATTGCAGCTTACACGTGAACCGAGGCCTCTCCCTACTGTAGTATTGAATTCAGATATTAAAAATATTTTCGATTTTACGTATGAAGATATTCAATTGTTGAATTATCATCCTCATCCCCACATTAAAGCCGATGTTGCCATTTGAAAACTTGTTTGCTATCGTTGCTGCTGATATTGCAGGAGGAATTGGTAAAGACAACCGTTTACCTTGGCATATTTCACAAGATCTGAAAAAGTTCAAAACGCTTACATTGAACCATTTTATCATTATGGGAAGGAAGACATGGGAGTCTTTACCTCGAAAACCTTTACCTGGAAGAAAACATATCGTGCTAACTAGGCAATATATTTATAAGGAAGATGTTTTGTCTTTGGGTTCCGTTGAAAAAGTTTTAGATTTTGTTGCTGATCACGTAGAACAATTGTTTTTCGTAGTTGGGGGTGAAAGCATTTATAGAGAGTTGTTACCTTTTTGTTCCAGAATTTATTTAACCAGAGTTTTTAAGTTGTTTGATGTAGATACATTTTTTCCTCCTCTTACGGATACTATGGAACTAAAAGAAATAAGCTCGTTTCTCTATGATCCAATCTCTGATGTTTATTTCCGTTTTTGCACTTACGAGAACACGAGAGGTAATAAAGAATTAGACCATTAAGTGCCCGAGGCCGGACTCGAACCGGCACGGAGTTGCCTCCATTGGTTTTTGAGACCAACGCGTCTACCATTTCCGCCACTCGGGCTGGTTTGCAAAATTAGAAAAAATTTTTTTCTCGTTTATAATTTTTTTGTTACAATTTAACAAAAATTGGTATTTTTGCAACATTGTAACAAATAAAAAAATCCACATGTCTAATCATGTCATTTTCAATCCTGTTCGTATTTTAAAAGATAAAAGGGTATCAGTAACTGACCATCGAATAAAGTTACTTGAGTACTTGGTTGGGGTAGGTAGACCAGCTACCAAAGCTGAAATAGCCAAAGCTTTTCCACATATTCACCGAGTAACCCTATATCGCCTATTACAACACCTTGTGCGTGCTGGCGTAATTGAAATGCAGAAAAATCAGAACTCAGAAATTTATTTCTTAAAACTTTGGAATGAGGAAACCAATCACCTGCATTTTACCTGTGTCCTTTGTCAAAATTTATTTTGTTTACCAAATATTGAGGTGAACATTCCTGCCGAAATAAATGGCTTTTTGATTCATCATATAAATTTCACCGCATCTGGGTTATGTGCAAATTGTGCCAAATCTTAATTTTTTTATTCCTGCAAAATTATTTTTTAAATTCCTTAGCACAGCCTACGGTGATTGCTTTGCGAGATTCTTCAGGAAAAGGTATTCCTGGCGTGGCAGTTTTGTTGTTTTCGTCCCATGAAAAATTTATTTCGGATCAAAATGGAAATTTAGTTTTATATCTCAAGCCCGGCGTTTTTGAAATTTTATTTGAACACGAAGATTATTTACCCATGATAGCTCATGTTACTATTCCTACAAATGATACTATTTTTTTCTTTTTAAAATCACGTGTAAAAACACTACCCCCGGTTGTAATTCAGGATGAGCGTGTCCCAAGAATAGATCACAAACAAGTCATTGTCCACAAAGGTATTCAATGGAAAAATACACGGGATGATCTGGCAAGCTCACTTGCAAGGGAAGCAGGCATTAGCAGTGCCAGGATAGGCAGTGAGAACTCTCGAATTGTTATTCGTGGATTGGGATTGGATAGGGTTAAAGTTCAAGAAAGAGAATTCACGTATACCGGTCATTATTGGGGTCTCGATCATGAATTGGAAGTGGATGCAATTATGTTTCAAAAAACCATCTTGCATCGTGGTGTTGGGGCTATACTCCGAGGAGGTGGGGCATCTTTTGAACTGATTGAAATACTACCATCTTTAAACATAACTCATTCTAGTTTCAATGTTACGTATTATACATCATTTCTTTCTTCGAATTTGGCTTTTAAACAAGGCATCCAAATAGCTCAAAAAAAGAAAAATTTTTTTATCCAAGGTTCAGGATCTTTTCTTCGTTATGCATCACTTAGGGTTCCTGCTGACAGTTTTTATTATCTAGGTTATCGATTTCCTTTGGAGGATCGTATTCTAAAAAATACCTCTGGAACTAGATCAATTATACGATTAGATGCTACATACTACAGAAATAAGCACATTTTTTTCTACGTATTTGAGCATTATCGTAATCGAATGGGCTTTTTTGCGTATGCACACGGACTGCCATCAGTAAACATCGATGAGCAAGCTGACCCACCTCGATATAAGTTTAATTTACCATACCATGATGTTTTTTTGGTAAAAACCTATTTTAAATATGTTGTTACTCTTCCAAATAAATGGAACTTTCAATCTTTGGCAGGTTATCAGTTCAATCGGCGAACTGAATTTAGTTACCCTCATACGCATGGTCTCCCATTGTCAGGACTGACAAATAATCGCGAAATAGGACTTCTTCTCAGAAATATTCAATTTCAGCTTGGCGTTGAGAATTATTCGGAAAAATTCAATTTTAAGTCTAGATTGATCTCAGAATATACAACTCACCATCGAGATGGATATTTTTACATCCTACCCGATTACCGGCTTTTTCATAATGGTTGGAGTATCAGCACGAGTGTAATTAGGAGTCAAAGACTTACTATTGATTTAGCTTCTCGTATTGATTACCATCATTTTTCCACAGGCAGTCTACTTAACCCATGGATAAAGGATTCAGCTTTTCAAATTTTCTTTACTGACCTCCTACGAAATTACATCACTTTTAATGCAGGAGGATCAGTTTATCTTTCCCCTCGTCACGATGAAGATACTCTCATTTTTTTTCTTGGAGCAGGTCAACGCGTGCCATCTCCTCATGAAATTACCATGAATGGTTTACACCATAATGCTTTTCGACATGAAATGGGGAATCCATTCCTGAAACCCGAATTAAGTTTTCTATGGGAGATGATATACAAAAAGAATTTTGCTGAATGGAAATTTAAAACCAATCCATATATTGTTTATTATTTTGATTACATTTATCTATCACCTTCCGGAATATTTTCACCTCTTCCTGAAGGGGGCCAGTTGTATGTTTATAGGTCCACACGTGCCATTAAACCTGGTTTTGAGAGTCAAGTCACTAAATCGTGGTTTAAATTTTTAACCATGCGTTTTACTTTTGATGCTAGTTATCCTTATAATCTAGAAGATCACTATCCATTACCTTTCAGTCCACCTATGAAGTTTCTATCGGAATGGGATTTTAAAATTAAATCTCGTTTACTATGTGGCTTAGATGTGATTCATCAATTCGCTCAAAAATGGGTAGATCGCAATGAAAAGTCTACGCCAGGCTGGACAACTTTTCATCTTCGTTTCCACTATGAGAAAATGTTAAAAAATGCAGGTGTCATCCAATTCATGCTTCTTCTTGCTAATCTAACTAATAAAACTTATTATGATCATCTCAGTTATTACCGAACTCTCAATATTCCAGAACCAGGTCGTGAGTTGAGAATTCAATTGATTTATTCTTTAAAACCATAAACCTATGAAGGAGAAAAAAATTATGCTAATGTTTTCCAGGAGTTTTCTCCTGGTGTTTTTTTCATTTATTGGAATCCTCCTTATCTCTTGCAAAAAAGAAAATGACACTATCCCACCTCAGATTTCGATCTCTGAACCAAAGGAAAATGAGATTTTTAAAATTGATTCTTTGGGAAAGGTAGAGATTCATTTTAATGCAACTTTTTCAGATGATGAAGAACTGGGAAGCTATAAAATAGACATACATAGTGCAGCAGGACATTCTCATAAATCTAACTTATTAATTTCTTCTTTCGATACTTCGATAACTGGAGCTCTTTCAGGAAGACAATATGTTTTACATCAACACATTCTCATTCCCCATTTTCCTCTTTCAGATACAGGTCAGTATCATCTTCTTGTATTTTGCTTAGACAAAGCTGGCAACCAAACGACAACATTTAGGACTTTCGAAATAACGAAATAGTAAGCTACGATATTTTATCCAATGATTTAACGAGACAGCTCCATTGGTATATAATATAAGGGGAAAAAATTTATTTTTGCTATAAAGATAACAATCATGAGTAAGCCTGTTCATTTTTCTGAGGCTGCTTTTATCGGGATACATTCTTTGGTCATCATAGCTCTCAGTAAAAATAATTTTGTAAATGTCAATACCATAGCTAATATAACAGGGGCAAGCAGAAATCATATTAGTAAAATCATGCAATTACTCGTCAAAGCAGGCCTGGTATCATCCGTCCGAGGTCCAAACGGAGGCTTCTCTCTTGCTAAAGATCCTTCGCAAATTACTTTTTTGGACATTTACGAAGCGACAGAAGGTAAGATTCTTATTAAATCATGCCCGTTCGAAAAACCCATTTGCCCTTTTGACATTTGCCTAGTCAACAATATTTTTGGTAAAATTACACACGAACTCATTCAATTCCTACAAAATACCACCTTGAAAACAATACAGGATTACCATAGTCTAAAAAATGACGAAGTCTGAAAGAAGAAACTTACTCTTTTGGTTGTTGGATGTATTTTCGCGCGAGAATCCATTTCCTCAAACCGAATTACATTATAAGGATGCATATCAATTGACGGTAGCGGTTATTCTAAGTGCACAATGTACGGATATAAGAGTTAATAAGATTACTCCTCTTTTTTTCGAACGTTTTCCCGATTTCAAATCGTTAGCTAAGGCAACTGTTGATGAAGTAGTTGCTTATATTTCCTCTTGTTCTTATCCCAATAATAAGGCACGGCACTTAACGGCCCTAGCACGGATGGTTATGCAAAAGCATGAGGGTAAACTTCCACTTGAGGAAAAAGAACTTCTCGCTTTGCCTGGCATTGGACGTAAAAGTGCTAATGTTCTTCTTTCCATTCTGGCCCAGAAAAATGTGTTGGCTGTGGATACTCATGTATTTCGTGTGGCTCATCGTCTTGGGCTCGTTTACAATGCTCGTACACCTGAAGCAGTCGAGAAACAAATTCGAGAATTAGCTGATGATAGTTTCCCTTTGTATAAATTACATCATTGGCTTATTTTACATGGTAGATATGTTTGTAAGTCTAGAAAGCCAAGATGCACAAGTTGCATTTTAAAATCTCGTTGCCATTTTTTTCATACACTGTTGAGGAGCAAAGATCATACGTGATTTAAACATGAAGTAGAGTTTTTGCTTTATTGTTAGAAATAAGTGATCTTTATCATAGCCATTAAACTTTTTGCAGAAAAAAAAGTCTAATATTAAAATACCAACATATGGGAAAACAATTATTTGTTTTAGTATTTTTACTTAACATTGTTTTTGCTCATGCTCAAAGCATTGGCATTGGAAATTCCGTTTTTACACCAGATGCTTCATCGATTTTGGAAGTACAATCTAGCAATCGAGGAGTTTTATTACCCAGAGTTGCTTTGGCAAGTGTATCAGACAACACCACCATTCCGAGCCCAGCCACATCGCTTATAGTTTACAATACCGGTACTGGAGGTTTAGCTCCAGCGGGTTATTATTACAACAGTGGAACTCCTGCAGCACCAATTTGGGTGAGAATGGTTACCAATCGTGATGCATGGTTGCTTACAGGCAATAGTGGCACCAATCCTACTACCGATTTCATAGGAACCACTGATAATCAGCATTTGATCATCAGAACCAACAATCTTGAGCGCATGCGAGTGCGAAATGGAGGTGACTTTATCGTTGGAGGTACAGATCCTGGCATAGCTGGTGATCTTTTTAGTGTGATATCTACTGCTACTTTTCCTCATGCCGTAAATGGTTATACAAGTCAAGATGGTTGCGCTGTATATGGTTCAATATTTAGCGGAAACGCTACCAATTTTGGAGCTGTACAAGCTGAACATTTAGGCAGTGGAACCAGTGGAGCTTTGGTAGGTATTTATTCTGGAAACGGGCCAGGTCGAGCATTGTATGCACGTCGATATTATACAACATCTTCGGGTAATGGTACTGGTTATTATTGGAGTCAAACAAGAAATGCAGTTCATGCAGACCTGGATGCCCCTACAGCAAATAACATTTATTATTTTGCTTTACATGGCTCAACATGGGTTTTAGGAACTACTGGTGGCAGAAGAAGTGGTGGTGTGCTGGGCTCCCATGAAGATAATGACACATACAACAGTTGGGGAGTTTTAGGTTATTTAACCAGTGGAGGCACGAACGCTGCTGTGTACGGGACAACTACTTATGCTTCTGGTACTGGTTTCATGGGTTCGCAGATTTATCGTGGGGCTGGTGGGGCCTTTTATGGAGATTTGTTAGGAAGTTGGTCTCGAGGAGAGCTCATGGGAACCATTTCAGCTGGTGAAGCTTTGGCTCATTATAACCTAGGGAACGAATTTACATCAGGTTTTCAAGCTCAAATACTCAATGTTGAAGGAGATCGCATTGTGGCTTTTACTCCTGTAACCAATGAACTGAAAGTTTATTTTGATGGAAAAGAACAATTACAAGGAGGTGAAAAATTCGTCGCATTTGATAAGAACTTCAAAAAAATTGCCAACAAAGAAAAGCTTACCATAGTTGTTACGCCAGTAGGAGAATGGGCTGCCCTCTACGTAGCCGAAGTGCGAGATGATGGTTTTTTAGTCAGAGATCATCTCAATCCTCAAAGTAACGTCACTTTCAATTATGTCATCATAGCTCATCGAGTAGATGATAAAAATAAAACCATACCTGAGTTTATCTATTATCCTGATTTGGATGAAAAATTGAAAGGTTTTCTCTTTAATGAAAACATAACCGACAGGGATGCTACTCCGATGTGGTGGGATGGGAAAAAACTTAGATTTGATCCTATCGTAGAACCAGAATCGCATGTAAGAAAGACAAGATCAACTCTTGTCGAAACAAGAATGAAATTCGAAAGTAAACAGTAAGACTTGATTTGAAAGGAATTGTCTGTGGCTTGCTCCTGTGTTTTTTCATAGTAAAATCACAGGAGCAATTATGTTCGAAAGAAGATGTAACTCTTTACATACAGAAGGTGATTGATACGCTTGCAAGTCATTCTTTTTTAGGTCGACTTGCTGGAACAAAGGGAGATAGCTTGACACGAGAGTTTATTAAGAAAGAGTTAAAAAAGCTTAAAAAAGTTCATTTGAGAGAATGTTTTTTTACTTATCATAGAGATTCTCAGCTTGTTAAAACAGCGAATGTCCAAGCATGGTTAGGGGACACGTCTGCAGGAAAGTTTGTTGTTCTCATGGCTCATTACGATCACATTGGATATGGTGAAATCAAATCACGATCTTTTTTTAAACATGAAATTCATCCAGGAGCTGACGATAATGCTAGCGGGGTAGCACTGCTTCTTGCTCTAGCGGGTTGGCTTACTTCATATCTCGAAATGAAGCAGACTTCATATGCTTTTCTTGTAGTTTTTATTTCGGGTCATGAGGATGGATTGTTTGGTTCCAAAGAATTGCTAGCAGACTTAGAGAAAAGAAAAAAATATCCAAACCTTGTCATCAATTTCGACATGGTGGGTAGGTTAAAAGATGAAATTATTGTAAAAAATCGAACTGTGTGGAAGGATTCTTTAATTGATAAGCTTAAGCCTCGAGAAGTGCGGATCCGTTTTTCAAACAATGAAATGTTTTTGACAGATGCATACGTTTTTGAAAATATAGCCATTCCTGTCTTACATATTACCACAGGTTGGCATGATGATTATCATCGTACGACCGACACACCTGAAAAAATCAATTTTCCTGGAATTCAATTGGTTTACGATTTTGTCATTACATTACTTACCCGTCTCCATGAATTTGAGGCTCATTAGATTGATTTTCTTTGCTAGTAAGACGACTTATCATTTCCATAATTTTTTCCACATCATAACCTTTTCGAGTAGCTGACCTGAAGAGACGAGTTGTTAATTTCTCGTTTGGTAGGTAGTGATATTGAGCTAATTGTTTTTGTAAAAATTCTTTAAGGTGTTCATCTTCGTCGACGTTTTGGTTTTTTTCTAGCAAGTGTTTGATGATTTCCTCTTTCAGGTGAAGGGATCGAAGTTCTAGAGCTATACGTTTAGGTGCAACATGACGGGATAATCTATGTTCGAAATAACGTTGAGCATATCTTTCGTCGTCAAGATATTGTAACTTTATTAGTTCTTGTATGATCTGTTCGTGCCACTGAGGTGGAATCTGTAATTGAAATAGTTTAAGTCGAACTGTGTAAGTGCATTGCTCGTGTAACGAACAAAATTTTTTCATTCGTTCAAGAGCAGATGAATATGTCCAAGTTTTCATCAAAAGTAGATTTTATTACCTTTTCGGTCAAAAAAATGATATTCTAATAAATCGTATTGTTTAGAGCATTTGATAGACAAAAAAATACGATATTTCAACATCCATTTGAGTCGAAGGGATGGAAATCCTTTGGTTAAATAAGCATGAAGAATTGGGGAAGCTTTAATGGTCAATTTTTTTTCATTTTGCTCGTAACGGAGGTATTGTATGCGATCCTCAAGCATGCGGAGGATAGCTACTTGATTACTGATGTAACCTGTTCCTTGACATGCAGGACATTTTTCTGATACTGCTATATTTTTTTCTGGTCTTAGTCGTTGTCGGGTGATTTGAACAAGTCCGAACTTCGTAGGTGGCAAAATGGTGTGAATGGCCCTATCTTTTTGCATTTCTTTTTTGAGAGTTTGATATAAAAGTTTTTGGTTGTTCTTATCTTTCATGTCGATAAAGTCAATGATGATGATACCACCCATGTCACGCAATTTGATTTGTCTAGCTATTTCTTTGGCTGCATCCAGATTGGTTTCAATGGCAATATCTTCGAGGTTTTTTTTCTGATCGTTTTTAAAGCCACTATTAACATCTATGACGTGTAAAGCTTCTGTTTTTTCGATAATTAAGTATGCACCGGATTTGATATGTACTTTTTGGCCAAAAAGTGTTTTGATTTGCTTATCAACTCCAAAATGTTCGAAAATTGGTTTTTTCCCCGTATATAATTTTACAATAGGAACCAATTCGGCAGAAACATGAGATAGATAATCGGTAATTTTTTTGTAATAATTAGCATTGTCGACATAGATTCCACTAAAGGAAGCATTAGCAATGTCGCGGATGATGGCTAAGGAAGGACTTATTTCGCTCATAACTTTGGCAGGTGGTGAAAGTGTTTTAAATTTATTTACTAAATTCTTCCATTTAGCTAAGGTTTCATCTAAATCAGTTTTGATTTCATCCAGCAACTTGCCTTCTGCAGCTGTTCGTACGATGATTCCAAAATTAGATGGTTGGATGCTTGAAGCTATTTTTATTAATCTGTTTTTTTCGACCTTCGATTGGATTTTTTGACTTACGGAAATGCGATTTGAGAATGGGATCAAAACGATATATCTTCCCGGGAGGCTTAGTTCTGTAGTGATGGTAGGACCCTTACTTAAATATGGTTCTTTGGTGATTTGAACCAAAATTTCCTGATTAACCTGTAAAACGTCTGAAATCTTACCGTGTTTATCTGTATCTGGGAGGAGTTGGAATGTTTCTAGACTTACGTGTTTACCACTTTTAACATCTTGGAGAAATTTTTGTAATGACAAAATTTGAGGTCCAAGATCAGTATAGTGCAGAAAAGCATCCTTTTCGTGGCCGATATCTACGAATGCTCCATTTAAACTAGCATTAATTCTTTTGACTTTGCCAATGTAAAAATCACCTAAACTGAATTCTTTCTCATCGATTTCATGGTGAAGTTCAACAAGTTCTTTATCTTCTAAAATAGCTATCTCAACCTCTTGAGGTTTGGCATAAATAATAATTTCTTTGTTCATTGACTAATTTGGCTGCTAACGATTCTTTTTCTTATGTCTGTTTTTGCGTAATCTTTTTTTTCTTTTGTGAGTGTTCATTTTTTTTCTTTTCCTTTTCCTACCACAGGGCATAGATTCTTGATTTTAGGTTAGACAAATATGATTTACTTAATGCTTTCCTTGATTTTATTTAAAAATTCATTGGCAGGTTTAAAAGCAGGAATATAATGACCGGGTATGAGGATAGTTTCTTTTCTGGAAATAATTCTTCCTTTTTTAGGGCGGCGGTATTTTAGAATGAAACTTCCAAACCCTCTATAATGGACGGGTTCACCTTTGGATAGATTTATTTTGATAAGTTCAGTGTAAGTTTCAATAACTTTACGGACAATATTTTTTTCAATCCCGGTTTCTTCGGATATAGTTGCTATGAGATCAGCTTTTTTCATGGTCTTTGTATTAAAAAAATGTTTGCAAAAATATGAAATTTTTAACAGAAAAAAAGCATTCTTTTAAAGCTTTTCGATAAGGCAAGAAATTCCTTGGCCTACTCCGATACACATGGTACAGAGAGCGTATGTGAGTTTTTTTCTTTGAAGTTGAAGCATAGCAGTTAGCACAAGTCTAGTTCCCGACATACCAAGGGGATGTCCTAAAGCTATAGCTCCACCTTGGGGATTGATGCGTGGGTCTTGATCGTCTAGTTTCCAACTTCTTATGCATGCAAGGGCTTGAGCAGCAAAAGCTTCGTTTATTTCGATAAGATCGATGTCTTTCCATTCAATACGAAGCCGGGAAAATAATTTTTCAGTAGCAAGTACAGGTCCTATGCCCATGATGCGAGGTGGCACACCAGCAACGGCTGAGTCGATATAACGAGCTACAGGCGTTAAGTTATATTTCTTAATGGCTTCTTCGGAGGCTACCAATACTACGGCTGCTCCATCGTTAATACCACTAGCATTGCCTGCAGTTATCGTACCATGAGGAAAAGTAACAGGTTTAAGAGCAGCAAGTTTCTCGAGCGAAGTTTGCCGCATATGTTCGTCTCGATTAAATAAAATAGGGTCACCTTTTGGTTGAGGGAGAGGGAAAGGAATTACTTCTTCGTTAAAATAGCCAGCTTCCCATGCAGACCAGGCTTTTTCTTGACTCCATAAAGCAAACTTATCTTGGTCCTCACGAGATATGTTCATTTCACGGGCAAGGTTCTCAGCTGTTTCAGCCATGCTTTCGATGCCATATAGCTTTTCCATGATGGGATTCGGAAAGCGCCAACCAAGAGTGGTATCATATACCTTTACTTCACGAGAAAATGGAACTTCAGTTTTAGAAAAAACAAATGGGGCGCGACTCATATTTTCAACACCTCCAGCTATAATCAGATGGGCACTTCCCATTTTGATCTTACGGACTGCATAATCGATAGCTTCCATACCAGAACCACAGAGCCTATTAACAGTGACACCAGGTACGGTGTGGGGGAGACCAGCTAACAATAAAGCCATCCTAGCAACGTTTCTGTTGTCTTCTCCGGCTTGATTCGAACAACCTAAAACCACTTCGTCAAAATCAGAAGGTGGAATTTGAGGTAGTTTTTCAACAAGTTTCTTGATGACATAAGCAGCTAAATCATCTGCACGAATGGTACTTAAAGATCCCCCGTATTTTCCAATGGGGGTTCTAAGGCCTATGCAAAGAAATGCTTCCTTCATCTCCATTCTTTAATGAGTGGTTTAACATGTTTGAACATACCCAAGATAACTTCTGAAAGTCGATCAATTTCTTTTTCCGTCATCACAGTGCTTGGCATGAATGTAAGGGAATTAATGGCAATGATACCATTTTCATATAGATAATCGAGGGCTGCTTTAATGGCTTGTTTATTGGCTTGTTCGTACAAATAAGTCTCTCGGTAATGTTGAGGAGCGGGATGTGTAAAAAATAGACGAAAGAATGTCCCCATTCCTGTTAGGCTTATGGGAATTCCTACTGATTTTGCTGCATCTAAAATTTGAGTTTTTGCACGTTCGGTGAGTGCTTTTAAGTAGTTAACTTTTTCTTGGGTGTAATGTTCCATTGCTATTTTTCCAGCTGTCATAGAAATTGGATTAGCTGAAAAAGTACCTGACAAAGCATATCTATAATTGGTACTACGAGGATTGAGGATATCCATAATTTTCTTGGAACCGGCCAATGCCCCTATAGGAAATCCACCCCCGATAATCTTACCTAAGCTTGTCAGGTCTGGTTTAACTGGATAATTTTCCTGAGCTCCTTGAAAATCGCATCGAAAAGTAACTACTTCGTCAAAACAAAGTAAAACATTATGTGCTTTACACCAATCGTAAATAGCATATATAAAATCGCGTTGGGCAGGAACCATAGAAATACGGTGTGGAACTGGATCGATTAAAATGGCTGCTAATTTGTCTTTGTAGTTATTCAAAATTTGAATAGTAGTTTGAGCATCGTTGAAAGGAAAAACTACTACATTGTTAAGCACCCCATCGGGTGTTCCGACGACATGAGGGACGGATTTAGGATTGTTATAGCTTCCCCAATTGTCTGGATTAGGGTCTTGACTAACTTCTGCTGTATCATAACTGCCGTGATAAGCTCCCTCAGCTTTAGCGATCATAGGTCTGTTGGTAAAAGCTCGTGCAGCTTTAACCATAGCCATGACAGCTTCTGTCCCTGAGTTGACAAAACGTACTTGCTCAAATTGAGGCACCCGGCTGGTTAGAAGTTCAGCAAACTCAATCTCAATTTCTGTACCCAACATGTAGGCAGTTCCTTTTTTTAATTGTTCAGTTACTGCTTCTACAATAGGTGGGTATGCGTGACCATGAATAAGGGATGCCACATTGTTAGAGAAGTCAATGTAATTTTTTCCATCAACATCAGTTACAGTAAAACCTGATGCTTTTGCTACATAAACAGGATGTGGATCTCTTAAAATTAAATTTCTGCTAATGCCACCAGGTAAAACATGAAGAGCCCTTTCGTATAAAAACTTACTTTTTGACATACGTTATATAATTATATGAGCATCTGTATGTTGCATTAAATACTCAAGGTTAACATGGGGGGCAAGTCTAATAACTTTAAGTCCAGCTTTTGTCACTTCTAATATAGCAAGTTCAGTATAAATTCTGGTTACTACACCTTTACCTGTAAGAGGATAAGTGCATTCTTTAACGATTTTAGGTTTCCCGTCTTTAGTGGTGTGTCTCATCATGACAAACACATTTTTTACTCCTTGTACTAAATCCATTGCTCCACCGACAGCAGGAATATCATCAGCGTTCCCAGTCGACCAATTGGCCAGATCACCTTTTTCGTTTACCTGATAAGCTCCCAGTATGGTATAGTCTAGGTGTCCCCCTCGTATCATAGCAAAGCTATCAGCATGATGAAAAAAAGATGCACCTTTGATAGCAGTTACAGGTTTTTTTCCTGCATTGATCAACTCATAGTCTTCTTCATTAGGAGAGGGGGATGGACCAACTCCTAACAATCCATTCTCTGTATGGATAATAATTTCCCTTCCTTCTGGTATATAATTGGCCACAAGTTCAGGTAATCCAATTCCAAGATTGACGTAAGCCCCATCTGGTAAATCTTCTGCTACATTACGTGCTATTTCTTCATTTGACCATCCAATGGTATTCATGGATATCTAACATTTTGAGCTATTAAATAATGTTCATGTTGTGGGTTTGGCACATGAACAACTCGTTGAACAAATATGCCGGGTGTTACGACACATTCGGGATCAATTTCTCCGGGTTCTACTATTTTCTCAACTTGAACAATGGTTGTTCGTGCAGCCATACACATAATAGGGCCAAAATTGCGAGCAGTTTTGTTGTAGGTTAAATTTCCATAGCGATCAGCACATTTAGCTTTAATTAAAGCAAAATCTGCTTTTAATGCAAATTCAAGTACGTATTCTTTATTGTCGAAAATTCTCTTTTCTTTGCCAAGCTCAAGAGGAGTACCGACACTGGTAGGCGTGTAAAAGGCAGGAATACCTGCGCCGCCAGCTCGTATTCGTTCAGCTAAAGTTCCTTGAGGAACAAGTTCAAGTTCTATTTCTTTTTTCCTATAGAGTTCAGGAAATACTTCAGAGTGAGAAGTTTTAGGGTAAGAGCAAATAATTTTTTTCACGCGTCTTTGTTCCAACAAGGCAGCCAAACCTACATGACCACTTCCTGCATTATTGCTTATAATGGTAAGATCTTTAGCACCCTGATCAATAAGAGCGTGTATGAGTTCGATTGGGCTACCCGCCTCACCAAACCCACTGATCATGATGATTGCCCCATCAAAGATATCTGCAACAGCATGATGTATATCTGGATAAATTTTGTTGATCATACATCATAATTTAGTGTATAGCCTCTTTGTGAGTTCTCATGGCTTCGCGAATATTCGAATCTAATTTTTCTTCAATTTCGTGAAGTTCGTCAATAAAGAAAAATTTATCAGATCTGAAAGGTTTCAGATGCATAATGTTGGTTACTTTATCGTCATATTCAGCAAAAAAGACCGTGTCCATCCAATCCATATTACGACCCTCGTTCACTTTCAAAGCAATGACTTTTTGACCGTCAATTTCTGTAATACCCAGTAAGCTGATTTTACCAGCAGATACAGTCATTGTGATATAACGACTTGGACGATTAATAGATGAAAGTTCTTTATAAATTTTGTTGAAAATTTTAATAATGTCCACAAGAGGACGTGTGAAATATTGGACTTCACCAGTAGGTCTTGGCACATACATAGCGTGAAAACCTACGCCCAACATGGCCATCATATTACCAAGATCAATCCAATTTTGGGCAGATCTGTCAACATCAATTTCGCCGTTTTCCTTAGTCCACATGCTAATATTTAACATGATAGGGCTTTGAGATTTAAGTGTTACCCCATATTTTTTTAATCTGCGTATGGCAGCAATGGTAGTAATATTCATCAGTTCGCGGGGTGTTGAAAAATGTGCGGTCATGAAAGGTTGGATACCATTATCATAAAGTAGCTTAAAAAGATTTAGCATATCATCGTAGGAATGAGAAAGAATCATTTCAGGGTAGTAAGATAGAACACGAGAACCTATACGTACAGTTCGGATATGCGATAACTCAGGATCGTTAATAATGGGCTCGATGTATTGACGAAAACGTTCAGGTTGTATGTAACCACCATCACCCCCCGTGATCAGAATGTCTGATACCTCCTTATGTTTTTTGAGATAATTGATTATTTGTTCAACACTTTTCTGAACAAACATGTCTTCATCACCACGTACTTGAGCATGACGAAAACAATATGTACAAAAAGCAAAACAGCTTTGCGTTTGTTCGTCAAGAATTAAAGCAATGGGGGGATATTTGTGTTGTACGCCGTGTAAAATTTCTACTTCATCATTTTCGTTGATAAATATAGGCTTATTAAGCAATTGTTTTCCATCGTGGGGATTTGTTTCCTTGATATATTCTTTGATAAGTTTGTCTCTTTCATTGTCCGAAGTGGCTTCAAGAATGCGTTTTCTAGCATCTTCTCTAACCATATCTGGTTGAGGAAAAGTCAAATAGAACAAAGGATCATTTTGGTAGTTATCCCAATCGATCAAATTTAAGACATGGCGAGTTACCATGAATCGATATACGTGAATGAATACTTCCCGTTCAGGAATGCGATCGATAACAATACCATGGTCAGATAATTTCTGGACAATTTCGCGAAATCCTTCCAGACCTACCCATCGTTTTTTTTCATTAAACAAAACTCGAGGCTTTTTTTGCATTAAAGAATATTGGGAATAAGCCCTTTGAAGCCTATTTAAAACGCCAAGTGGTAAAAGATCTTCGCTCTCTGCGATTTCTTTCATTTCATCTGTGAAAAAATATTGATCCATCAGGGATGCAAGATCCTCATGGGTAATTGACTTAAATTGGCTCATATGATTTTTTTTGCAAAAATAAGCAAATCATTTAGTCTGTTTAACCAAAAGTTAAGCAAAATTAAGCAGCATTTTTTTCGAAACTTATCAAAACAGTTTTTTCTTCTTCAGTAATATTTTGGTTGGCTTCAGCTGCTTTTTTCATTTGTTTTAACACTTTTTCCTTCTGTTTTTGAGATGGGTACATCAATTTAAGTCGACCCTTCTGTGCAGCTTTTAAAAAGCCGTTTATTTTTTTGGTAGAATAACCTAATTTTTTAGCAAGTTCATTGATGTAATTCATTTCAGCTTCGTCAATTTGACCATCAGATGCAAGGATTACACAAATGTTGTTAAATACATAATCACGAATATTGTACAATTCGTTTAGTGTATCTTTTTTAGTTTTCAGTAAATATTTGTCTTGTATGTATTGTTGATATTCTTCTGATTTCATCATGATGTGAACGATCCATTCATGTTTAGCGCTGTTAATGAGTTCTCCGCAATAAGAGCAAGTAAGTAAAGTAGTATCTTCCAGTGTCCCACCGCAGCAAGGGCATTGATGCACGTAGATTGAACCCTTGGGTAAAGCTGCGTTGACGTCTCTTTTAAGAATGAGTATGTATGACTCAGATGTAAGAGCATAATCTATCCAATCGATTGAGTCGTTAAGAATACGAAGTCTCCGGTATGAAACTTTGATATGGAAAGATAGATAGTCCATATTATTTTGTTGCCACATGTTTGTAAGCGTAACAAAATTCAAATAAAGCCTGGAATATATGGTTTTTTCTTGGGGGATGTAGCTTTCGAAAAAATCATCACTTGAAAACCTGCGAATTCGAATAGAATCATCGAGAGCATGAGCTATAAGAATTTGCATAAATGCGTTGCTAGCTTTGTCTTCCATCCACTGAATAGAAAAATAAGGATCTCTCGAATATAACGATGAAAGTTCTGTTTTGAAAGTATTCAATTTAGTTGACAATTTTTTTGCAATGGGATAATCGTCTATTTGAGTAATTTCAGATAAAATCCAATCAAACTCTCCTGTGTTAAGAATAGTATTACAATAGGGACATTGACATACTTCACTTTCAAGTTCTTCCAAGATTGCTCCACACTGAGGGCAATGTTGCCCTTGATAAAGATTGGCATCTTTCCTAAATCCAGTTTTTCTTATAAAAGTCCATATTTCTACAAATGGCTCAGTGTAAACTTCCTTAAGAGAGGGAATTTTTTTTGATCTAAATTGATCAGTCATAGAAGCAGCGATGGCTACATCCATTACAAGGTAATTTCCATCAATTTTTATATCAATGATTTTAATATTTTGAATTTTTATGTCTGTTATTATATTTTTTTGTTCTATTTGTTTCATCATAATAAATTGGGCATTGAATCGCTGAAATAAACCATCGCTAATGAATTTACGTATTGATCGTATAGATTGCTTACTCCAAGCCTCTTGTATTTTAATAAAAGCATGTTTCACTTTCTCAGAAAAAGAAATGAGATCAAAATCAGGATCAATGTTTTTTACTTCTTGAAACTTATCGATAAAATCATCTGTCGTTGCAGGAATTTTATTTAGGATGGTTTTTTGTTTAGTTTTTTTGTTGTAGAAATATATTGCACCTATTAAGCCACCAATAATTATCAGATTCCATGGAAATGGGACGTACACTAGAATAAAAAAAATAAGGTCACCAATAAGATTATCTCCACTACCACTATAGCCTCCACCACCATTGCTCTCTCCACCTCCACCACCGGCTCTAGCTAGAAGAAAGAGAATAGTTCCTAAGGAAAGAATTAAAAAAAATACTGCTCTAAAATTTAGATGGCCTTTTTTCACTTTTTTACAAAAATATTTATTTAATTCAGATGAAAAAAAATACATGTGATAAAAATTTAGTTTTAGTACGTACATTAATTCATTATTTTGTATTGTTTCAATTTCTGCATTTTAAAACCATTAACTTTGCATAAATTCTTTTCATGGCTTTTTTACAACCAGCTTTTCTTTGGGGGATCATGGGGATAATTATTCCTATTGTTATTCATTTTCTTGAGCTTCGTCGATTTCGTAAACAATATTTTTCGGATAATTATTTTCTTATTGATTTATTGAAAAAGAAACGTCGTCAACAGAAAATCAAACAATGGCTAGTCTTACTTTCTAGAATTTTGTTCATTGTTTTTCTTAGTCTAGCTTTTGCACAGCCAGTTCGTACGGATGAAAAATCCATGTTTCAATTTTCAAGAGCTATTTTATATATCGATAATAGTTTTTCCATGCAGACCTTTGATCAAAAAATGTCCCTTTTTGAACGAGCAAAACAGTTTGCACTACGAATGATCGATCAGTTACCACCCCAGACATTGTGGCTCATTCTTACCAACGATGAGACCTACCCTCTCTGGTTATTACCCGACGAAGCAAAAAATAAAATCAAAAGTATACAGGTAGCGCCTTTTTCATTTTCGTACGAACTGTTAGTAAAAAAAGTACAGGACTATTTGGCTCAACACGAGCAAGAACATATATATTTTTTTCTGTTAACCGATTTTCAACGCTCTCAAGGAAAGCTAGATGCACTAAAAAATTTTCAAGGAAAAATTTTTTTAATACCATTTTGGGGTTTTCAAAGAAAAAACATTTGTGTTGATACTACATGGCTTGAAAATCTTACAGCCTCCAACGAAGGAGGTAAATTTGTTCTTATGGCAAGGATAAAAAATTTCTCGGAGGAAAACATCGAACAGTTACCTGTTTCTGTTTTTTTGAACCAAACACTGGTTTCAACTTCGATGATGCAAATTCCTGCCCGTGGGCAAGCAGACATTAAGTTTGATATAAACTCAACTCATCGTGAAGTTTACAATGGTTATGTTGAAATAGATGATCCCATGGTTCCTTTTGACAATCGCTCTTATTTTGGTTTTCGTAGTAGACCTCCAATCTCTATTATGCATATTGCTGGAAAAGGAAGAACGCAAGTCATTCCCGCTATTTTCGCCGATGAAAAAATTTTTCAGTTTCGCTCATATTTGCCTTCCCAACTGGATTATGAATGGATGAGAACTACCAAATTGATCATCCTGGAGGAAATTGACTTTATATCAGAAAATTTTCTTAACAAAATTCGTGATTTTTTAGTTAATGGTGGAGTGGTGGCCATTATACCTCCTCAAAAAAAAGAATTAAAAAAAACTTACGAGCAGCTTTTTAATCATCTTCGGATTCCGATGTGGACGTATTTAGATACCAATGTCACAAAAGTCACTGATTTACAATATCAACATTTTCTTTTTAGGGGAGTTTTTATAGCTCCCCCAGACAAACAAAGCATTATCCACGTAAAAAAACATTATGTCTTTCCTGTGAATTCTGGTATTCCTATAATATCGATGGCTAACCAACACTCTTTTTTGATCGATTTTCCGATGGGAAAGGGTCATGTGTTTGTTCTCTCTGTTCCTCTCAGTGAAGGATATAGTAGTCTCCCATCCAATGCATTGGTGGTTCCTCTTTTTATTCAAATGGCCTTTAAAACTGAAGCTATTCCTACCATTGCATATTCACTTGAAGATCAAAATGGAATTCCGCTTAACGTTCCGTATGTTCAGCAAGAACAGCCACCTTACCTCAAGATGAATGAGCAAATCTATTATTTATCTTTTTCAAGAGGTAATCCTCTTCAAATTTTTCTTAATAGATCCGTACAAAATCCTGGATTTGCTGAAGTTTGGTATGGAAATTCCATGGTTTCTGCTTTCGGCCTTAATTATTCACGACGAGAAAGTAATCCTGAAACTTATTCTCTCCACGAATTGGATAGCCTTTTTAGAAATTTATCTCATGTGCGCTTGATCCGTGAAGGTGAAAAAATATCTGTCGAAAGAATGAATGAAATTATTGCACCCTCTATATCATGGTGGAAGTGGTCTTTGCTTGCCTCTCTTTTTTTCTTGTTGCTTGAGATTTTCATGTTAAGGTTGTGGAAGTAATAATGATTTTTAACAATTCAATATAATCATTTCTTAAAACGTTGTACTTTAGCAAAAAATGAATTTATGAGACCGATTGATGATAAGATTATTCCCGTGAGTGATAAAGTTCAATGGGTAGGAGTTCTCGATTACGATATTGTAACTTTCGATATCGTCATGGAAACTGAATTTGGTACAACCTACAACAGCTATCTCATTCAGAGCAAACAGAAAACGCTTATAGAAACCGTAAAAGAAACTTTTTGGCCTATTTATAGGAAAAAATTAGAACAGCTAACCCATTTGCAAGACATCAAATACGTTGTATTGAATCATACTGAGCCAGATCACAGTGGTAGTTTAAAGTTTCTTCTTGAAGAAGCTCCAGACATTACCGTAGTTGGTTCAGGTAATGCTATTCGTTATTTAAAAGATCAGGTGAATCGTGAGTTTAAACATATCATTGTTAAAGATGGCGATATACTGGATTTGGGTGATACACAGCTTAGGTTTATCTCTGCTCCCAACTTGCATTGGCCTGATTCTATGTACACCTATCTCGAAAATGATCAACTACTTTTTACCTGTGATAGTTTTGGTTGTCATTATTGTCATGAAGAAATGATAGACACCAAGGTTGGCGATTTTGATAAAGCTTTTGACTATTATTTTGATGTTATTCTCAAACCTTACAGCAAGTTTATGTTAAAAGCACTAGAAAAAATTGAAAATCTTCCTATCAGGGCAGTTTTAACAGGTCATGGTCCATTGCTTTTGAATAAGTGGAAATATTACGTGGATCGCACGAAGTCTCTCTCTGAAGAATATTTAAGCAAGCCACAACCAAATTTTGTATTTATTTCCTACGTGAGTGCGTACAAGAACACGGCCAAAATAGCTGAAGCCATTGCCCAGGGAGTTGAGGAAGGTGGTTGCAAACCCATTGTAATGGACATCGAGAAAGCACCACTTGGCGATCTTGAGCAGCATTTAATATTGTCTAAAGGATTGGTGGTAGGAACACCTGTGATCAACCAAAACATTCTATTGCCAACTTATAAACTTTTTGCTGCTGTCAATCCCATTAGAGATAGAGGTAAAATTGCTGGGGCTTTTGGTTCTTATGGTTGGAGCGGCGAGAACAAAACCATCGTCAAAACAATTCTTGAATCTTTGAAATGGAAATTCATCGGTGATGGGCTTTTCTTTAAGTTTTCACCTAACTCTGATGATTTTGCTGATGCTAAGGAATACGGAAAACAAATTGCCCAAGCAGTTTTGCAACTCAATATTGAAACAGCATAATTTTGGTTTAATTTTTGTTATCATTGCAAAAAAATGGAAATGAAACCATATGGTTTTATATTATTAGGTGTGTTATGTGGGTTATATGCCCAATTACCGATTGACAGTATAACCCAGAAAATTACTTACAAAGAAGTAGTCCAGGTTGAAGGCAGTAAGGATTCTCTTTACAATCGAGCTATCGCATGGATTCATTCTTATTTTAAAAATCCTCAAGGAGTTACCAAAGTTCGGGATCCTCAAAATGGACTGATCATAGGCGATCATCGTATTCGTATGGTCGATACTCAAAAAGATGGATCTAAAATTAATTCCAATACTGTTGTAGAGTATACTTTTAAAATTGAACTCAAGGATGGAAAATATCGTTATACTTTCACGGATTTCGAAATGAAGGCAACATCCAAGTTTCCATTGGAACGCTGGCTTAATAAAGCAGATCCATCCTATTCGCCACTCTGGGAAACATATATACCTCAAGTTGACGAACATATCCGCGAAGTAATTCAAAGCTTGAAAAAAGGAATGCAACCTAAAAAGAAGGTTAAGGACGAATGGTGATCAGTCCTTGGTAGGAATAGTATAAACCGTTAAGATTTGATTATCGTAACTGGCAGCTACCTTGCCATTGGAAATCCATTCTTTGCCATTCGGCAACACAACTACGTAAGTAAGTTTTTCGTTTGCTTTATCAAAGTGATTGATGCGATAGGGTGTTGTAATGATGATTGTATTGTCTTGAACATAAACCCGATCAGAGGGAGTAATGAAAAAGGTATTTAAATTTCCAGTGAAATCAACTTGAAGTATTTGTTCCATTTGGACCAACAAGAATGATCCATTTAATTCGAAGATGTCTCTGAGAAGGTTGTTTTTTAATACCTCAACGGGTATTCTTATTTTGCGAATAATATAATCAGGGTAATGAAATTCAATAAATTCTCTTGCTTGAGAATACCATGCCAGGAAAGTATTTTGGGAAGATAACTTAACAACGTCCAATGGGAACGGAAACTGAAACTTGTACTGAGCAATGAGTGCAAGTTGTTTGTCAAAGACAATCATTTCTTGTCGAGAACTACTGAAAAGAGTTATTTTAAATGGATTATTGGTTGAGATTTTCCAATCCATAGCTAGAGGTAGATCAGATGAAGCAAAAGTTAGCTTTTGATCAAAACTTAATTTCATAAATTGCCCGTTTTGCATAATTATATAAATGTTGTTTTCACTGTCAAGATTAAGGTCAAGAGGCCGATGTAGCAAGCGGATTTCGTGTTTTTTTTGAAATTCGTTTACTTGAGGAAAAATGAATAAGAAAATAAGAGTAGAAAAAATTGAAAAAAAACAAAATTTCATGGAATTTTTTCATTCATATTGGCTGATGATTCAAGATCTTCATGATTTCGCGATAATTCTGACCATTTTTCATCCAAAATAGGGATAATAGTTTCTCCCAAATGAACAAGTGGGTAAAATGTTAAGCTTCTTTCTCTTTGTTCTTCCTTCATGATGATATTAGCTTTATCGAGTTTAGAAATAGCAACGGCAATAAATGACATAAGTATGAGAGCTTTAAGCGTGGAGAAAGCAAGTCCTAGCAGCTTGTTGATTGTACTGATTTGCATGATATGAAATATAGATTCCACCATTTTGGAAATCATAAAACACAATATAACAGTTCCTATAAAGAGTAAAGCAAAAGCGATTAAAAAAGTATAGGCTGCGTCGATAGAAAACTCATTTCTAAGCCATTGGGCAAGCCAGTCAGAAAATTTAAAAGCTATGAAAATACCCAGCCCATATCCTACAATTTGGAAAATTTCTTGTACGAAGCCTTTCATAAACCCTCGTACCATATTCCATCCAACAAAAATGATAACAATAATATCAAACAGGTTCATTTTTCTTTAAGGTTTGTGTTAATTTGGTTGCATAAATAAACGAATTCAATTCTGGATTGTTCGTATGCAAAATTTCTTTTGCAGTTCCGGTCCACCATGACTTGCCTTTGTAGATGAATAAAATATTTTCACCAATTTCCAGCACTGAGTTCATATCATGAGTATTGATTATGGTTGTAATTTCAAATTCATGAGTAATCTCGTATAACAATTTATCGATCACATTGGCAGTAACAGGATCCAGTCCACTGTTGGGTTCGTCACAGAAAAGATATTTAGGATTTAGGACGATGGCTCGGGCTATGGCAACTCTTTTTTTCATCCCACCACTGAGTTCAGCTGGATATAGGTGATTGACGTCAATGAGATTTACTCGTTCAAGGCAAAAATTAACTCGTCTTTTCTTTTCACTATAAGTCATGTTGGTAAACATATTCAGAGGAAACATAACATTTTCTTCGACGGTCATGAAGTCGAAAAGAGCTCCTCCTTGAAATACTGTACCTATTTCTTGCCGTATCAGTTTTTGCTGTTTTTCATTCATTGAAGTAAAATCTCGATTATCGAAATAGATTTTGCCTTTGTCAGGAATATAAAGTCCCAAGAGAAGTTTCATAAGAACAGTCTTACCCGATCCACTTTGACCAATAATAAGATTAACTATTCCTTTTTGGAAGGTAGCATTCACATTTTCAAGGACATTTTTGTCCTCAAAGCTTTTGTAAAGGCCTTCAACTTCGATCATGTCATAAAGATTTGAGTCAGAATAAGATTAAAGATAATAATAAGCAAACTACTTTGTACCATGGCTTTGGTGCTGGCAGTGCCTACTTCAAGAGCACCTCCGTGGACACGGTAACCAAAAAAACCACTAACAGATGTAATGATATAAGCAAATACAATAGCTTTAGTCAAAGCATATCTGATCTCAAAAGGAGAAAAGAAAGAACGGACCCCATACATATAAGTTTCAACGGAAGTTACGTGAGCAAAAAGACAAATGAGATAACCGCCAAGAATACCTAAAAAAATTGAAAAAATGACCAGTATAGGAAAATACAAAACAAAAGCTACGATTTTAGGTAAAATCAAAAAGTTAGCAGAATTAATTCCCATTACTTCCAATGCATCGATTTGCTCTGTTACTTTCATCGTACCTATTTCACTTGCAATTCGACTTCCTACTTTACCAGCAAGTATGAGACTCATGATGGTAGTTGAAAATTCAAGTACCAGTGTGGATCTTGTGATGTAACCGACAGTGTATTTGGGGATAAGTGGACTTTCAATGGAGTAAGCTGTTTGCATCGCGACAACCGCACCCATAAATATACTAATAAGGCCAATAATTCCTAAAGAATCAATGCCAAGCAACTTAAATTCTAGCAAAACACGCTTTCTGAATTCACTAAAATTATCAGGTACAGCAAATACTTTTTTCATCAACAAAACATATTCACCTATGATAGAAAATAAGTTTGTAAAGAATTTCATTTTTAAGTGAATCTTTGCAAATATAAAGCAAAAATTACTATTTATGAACTTCCCCGTTTGTTATTACTTCCTTTAATGCGGATTTTTAAAATAGTCATTGATTTTACTTCCCCACCCAAAGTCAGGATCTTGTTCATCGATATTGCTTGAGGCAAAATTTCTTTTGACCAATTTTGCACGCCAGTTATAATCACGTAATTCACCAATTACATCGCTATATAAAAGCTGATAATCATTGGTAACTAGATCAGGATTGTAAAAAACAAATTTGCGATTGCTTTGATTATTGATTTTATAATAATGCCATATTTCATAAGGATAGGTCGAAGGTTCATGTGAAACAGAAGTTATCGAGTTTGGTGGCCCATATTGTAAATAAACTCTTCCACGATCTGTCTCAAAACCATGTTTAATTTGAGTACTATACATCTTTTCAACATAATCAACTTGAGCTTTATACCGTAGCCATGCTTCTTCTGGTTTAATCGGATCCCTCCTTACCCAGAAACTGTAAAAGAAATTTTGCATCTCTGATAGACTTATCTTCTTTAATTTATTGATGAAAATTCTTTCATTTAATGAAGCTATAGGATACAATGATTCAATAAAATATTTGAGACTATCTTTGCTTTTAATGGATTGCACAAAATGTTTGGTAGGAACAGACGTTAAGGTATATTGTGTGTCAGACGCAATTTTGTTATTAATACGCTCGATGAATATGCTGTTTTTTGCCAACAATTCCTGCTTTTTGTTTCTCACTTCTATGACAAATAAGTAATAGCCCGTTGGCAAATCAGTTATATCTATCGTATCGGTTAAGGATTGAATAAAGGAAGGGGTGAATTTTTTAGTGAAAACAAAATTACTTTTAACGATGTTGATAGGTAATTCCTCGAAGTAATAACGTGTAAGATATTCTTCACCTGATGGTAATATTTGCGAATTATAGACTTCTGCATAAAAATAGAAGGTATTCATGTTTTCGTGAAAAACATTGGATGGATAAGGAACAATGATATAATTTTTTTTGAAAAATGGACTATTTGCATCTTCACCACGCGAAATATTCCAAGCCAGTTCAATGCCTGATACCATAATTTTATCTAGTTGATATTCAGGAATGTAAATATCTTCGTTAAAATAGGCAGGTATTTGCTTACTATTGATATCTTTAATACCTATTTCTAGGTTGTAATTGCCTGGTAGGATTTCCATTTGACTTACGTACAAAAAAACTTGATTGTTATTAGTATCTGACAGAAGAGGCATGGTAATGTTTATTCTATCAGCAAACTTCACAGTATCCTTCTGTTGAAAGAGAATAACGACATCTAAGCCACCAGTCCAATAACCTGAACTATCACGCTTGAAGTAAAGGGATTTGCTCTCGAAAGCAAAATAAAATTCTATAACTGGTCTGTATAGATAATAAAACAAAGCATATGAAACATTAACAATAGGCTTCTTTTGAGCTGCAATGCTTAACACACTGAATAAAAAATAAATAAAAAGCAAAAATTGTTTCTTCATGTTTATTCTTCAAAAATCATTAACAAATTTAATAAATTTAAAATGTTAGTTATTTGAAATAATGGAAAATATTGAAATAGGAAAAACATTTACATGAAGAAGTCGTAAGATAGAAGTTCACCTAAAAAATCAATTTTCCACTAGCATAGGGTGTAACATCTAGAGGTGCAAAATCATTTTTTAGGTATTTGTAATAACCTGCTATGGCGATCATCGCACCATTGTCGGTAGTAAAAATTGGTTCAGGTAAATACAATCTAATATTATTTTCAGCACAGTAATTTGTGAGTCTTTTTCTTAGATAAGAATTAGCTGCCACACCTCCAGCTAAAAGAAATGTTTTAAGTTTCGTTTGCTGAAGAGCAAGGTGAATTTTATCCAGCAAAATTTCAACGATCGTATGTTGTATCGAAGCACAAAGATCTGCAAGATTATCGTCAATGAATGTTGGGTCTTCTTTTAATTTATCGCGTAAGAAGTAGAGGATGGAGGTTTTGAGTCCTGAAAAACTAAAATCAAAATTGTTAACTTTAGGTTTTGCAAAAGTGAAAGCAAAAGGGTTTCCCTGAGATGCATGCTTGTCAATCACTGGACCACCAGGATAAGGAAGGTTAAGCATCTTGGCAGCTTTGTCGAAAACCTCACCTGCTGCGTCGTCGATAGTTTTTCCGATAGTTTTGAGTGTTAAATGGTCTTCCATGCGGACAAAAAGTGTATGACCTCCTGATACAACTAATGCAAGAAGAGGAAAAGATGGAAGATCTTTCGTTTTACCACTTTCGGTAATAAAATGAACCAAAATATGTGCGTGTAGATGATCAACCGTAATGATTGGAATTTGAAGAGCCCAAGCTAATGATTTAGCAAAACTAACACCGACCATTAATGATCCTGGTAGACCGGGGCCTAATGTGAATGCAATAGCATTTAATTGTTGCTTTGAGATACCAGCTTTCCTAAGGGCCATTTCAACTACGGGAACAATATTTTGTTGATGTGCACGAGAAGCTAACTCTGGAACTACACCACCGTATTGCTGATGTACAGTTTGGTTCGAAATAATAAGACTAAGTAATTCGTTATTATGTAAAACAGCTGCTGAAGTTTCATCACATGATGTTTCAATTCCTAAAATGTACATATTTTTGTTAAGATGATGAGCAAAATTAGAAATATTCTCAAAATCTTGTTTTGGAGTTGGTTAGTTGTTGGATTTTTTCCTGCTTTTTTCGTCTTTATGCTTAAAATCGATTTTTTTCAGAACAAAATAAAGAATGAAGTTGAAAGTTATCTTGAATCATCATTAAAAACACAGGTTGATATTGGTCACGTGTGGTTGGCGTTTCCATCGAATTTATTATTGGAAAAAACAACAATTCTTGATCATCACAATAATTCTTTGCTTCAAGTTGATGGGTTATCTATAAGTTTGAAATCATTTTCGCTAGATGTATCAACAATTACGGTGGATTATATCAAACTCTTATCCCCTCAGCTTTTTATGATTACGTATCCTGGCGAAAAAGAAACTAATCTGAATATCCTGTTGTCGCGACTTTCCGATACTACTTCTTCGCAGGAAAGTAGTTCTTCATTTGATCTCAAAATAAATGAATTGGAAGTTTTAAATGGCCGTTTTGTATTAGCTGATTTAACTCAGAAGAAAGATGTGCATCGCCCCGGGATTGATTTCGATCATCTTGATGTTCAAAACATTCAACTCAAAGTCAATGATTTTTGCTTTCGAGACAATACGGTTGGTGGCTTTATTGAAAAACTTTCTTTTTCTGAGAATGAAAGTGGGTTTCACCTCCATCATTTTGCTTCGAAATTTAAGATTAGCGATACTTTGATATCCTTACCTTTCGTTGGTTTTCTTACAGATAGTAGCCATTTCATCGGGCGTCTTTCTTTTCATTTTCAAGATTGGCAAAACTTTAATGATTTTGTGGATAGTGTTCAACTTTGTGCTGATATCCTAAAAAGTTATATTCACCTCAATGATTTGAGATATTTTATTTCCGAATTGAAAGTTTTTCCCATATCAGTTAACATTAATGGTCAATTAAAAGGAACTATTAATGATATCGTTTTGCAAGACTTACGAATTAAATCGGATATACATAATGAACTTACTTTAAAAGGAATAGTAAAGAACATCACTCAAATAGAAAAGATTCATTTAGAAAGATTCAAAGCAAAAGGAATATTATCGCTAGCATTTTTAGCTTCTTTACCTAAATTAAGCGATATTCTTAATTTACATTCCCCCGATACCTCCAAACAGAAAATTGAGTTTCAGTTAACTGCAAATGGAGGAATTGAGAATTTGCATGGGAAGTTGCTCTTAGCTGGATCTCTGGGGACTCTTGAAGCACACTTTAATGCCAATATGTTGAATGATAAGCTGAATGGTTTTGCTCAATGTCAAGTTCAGAATTTTACATTATCTTCTTTAATATCCGGCGCACCTGTTAATTACCTTACAGGAAATTTTGACATTGATTTTACTGATCTACTTCACTCGTTTAGAGTTGTTGGAAAAGGAAAAATTGAGAATATTAACCTTTTTCAAAATAATTTTTCCGGTGTTGCTTTTGACGTAGCTTTTACTCCCGAATATATTGATGGCAAAATAAATATAACTGATACGTTTCTTAAAGCTTCGTTGGACGGCACAGTAAATTTGAAGCAAAAATCCATCGATGCAAATGGGGTTGTGAATTATTTTCTCTTAAATGCTTTTAAACTCAATCGTGAACAAAACATATTAACGACATGTAATGGTATTTTTTCCTTAAGCTTGCGGGGGTTTATTCCTGATAGCATGGAGGGAGTGTTTAACGGAAAAAATTTGTTTTATCGGGAAGGGAAGCGTCTTATTTGTTTTGAGGCATTGAACATTTCATTAGATAGGATTGATAGTAACAAATGGCAATTTGAAGTAAATAGTGATTTTGCTCACATTCGTGCAGCTGGAACAAAAAGTCTTACAGAAGCTATACCAATGCTTCAAAATTTCTTTTCTTCATATTTTCCAGCTATTATTCAACCAGTCTCATTAGCTCACAGTGAGAAAGATAGTGGATCGTTTGTTCTTAACGTTGATGCTAGTTTTAAGCATGTGGATAGTTTGTTTTCATTTTTTAACCTGGACATTCATGCTCCCGAGTTAGATCTGAAAGGAAGTATAAATGAAAAAGAGAAAAAATTTTACTTTAAACTTGCAGGTTCTTCGGGAAAATTTTTTGGTTTGGAAGCGTCTGACCCTGATTTAACACTTGAAGGGTTCGACAATAAAGTTTTTTTAACCCTTATGGCTTCATTAATCAGCTACCAAGATTTAAAAATGCAAAACACTCATCTTTCGATGGTTCAAACAGGAAATCAAGGTAAATTTTCTTTTCACTGGCAAAACACAGGAGATAAATTTGAAGGAGATTTAAATGGTGAGTTATTTTCCAATCCCGAAGAGTACATTGTTTTATTTACAAATTCGTACATTTCATACATTGATTCAACATATTACATAAAAAACGGGTCTCTTTTTGTTTATGATTCTACTGGATTAAGAGTAAAAAACATGAAAATATATACACCCAATCAATCATTAGAGCTTGAAGGGATCATTTCCTCCTCCATAACCGATGCATTACAGTTGACATTTTCTCAAGTGGATGTCAAGCAAATCAATTCTTTCATTCCATCTTTTCCTTTTCTTCTTGATGGATCAGTAAATGGTTACGTTTTATTATTTAATCTCTTAGGCAGTCAACCTTCATATTTGGCTGATGTTAATATTAATGAGCTCAAAATAAACAAAAAACACTTAGGTAACCTCAGTGTTAAAAGTTTTTATGATTATGAGAAAAATGCTATTAAAGGTAATGTCGTACTTTCCTACACTGGAAGTAGCGGAACTATTAATCCAATACATCTAGATGGATATTATTTTCTTGGTCCAAGAAATGGAGAAATTGACGTAAAAGCTGAGATAAGCCGATTAAACATAGCCTTTGTTGAACCATTTTTGCAAGGGGTGATGAGTAAGATTATGGGGTATGCAGAAGGTAATATACATATATCCGGTGACATAAAGAATCCAACCCTCAATGGAAGTCTAACGTTACGCAGGGCTCATTTTAAAATTGATTACCTTAACACTTTTTACTCATTTTCTCATACTTTTCAAATTAATGATTCTTTGATCGAAGGAAAAAATATGGTTATATTTGATGCATTGGGGAATGGTGCTAATGGCAATATAGTTATCCGTCATAATCATTTTAAAGATTTTGTGGTTGATATTTTTCTCGAACCTCGTAATTTTTTGGTATTAAATACGACGGCTTCGGATAATGAATATTTTTATGGTAAAGGGGCTTTTACAGGAGTAGTAAAGATTAAAGGACCATTTGATAGAATTTCGATTGATGTTGTAGGGAAAGCCGAGAAGGAGAGCCAATTGTTTTTGCCATTGAACAATCCAGCTACTGTTTATACCAATGATTTCATAGTTTTTAGAACATCCTCGATCGATACAACAGAGTTGGTAACAATGAGTAGCACTGGAATCGATGTTAATTTAGATTTGATAGTTACACCCGATGTAGAAATGCAGATTTTATTCGATCCCCGGGTAGGTGATATTATCAAGGGTGCGGCCGAAGGTCGTATTCGCATTTTTGTCAATGATAAAGGGGACATGAACATGTTTGGAAATCTACAGATAGCAAGAGGAGACTATCTTTTTACTTTGCAGAATTTAGTTAACAAGAAGTTTTATATTGAACCTGGAGGAACCATTACGTGGAGTGGTGACCCCTATGAAGGGCAGATGGATATTACAGCTCGTTATTCACTGAAGACTTCGCTTTACCAAATCCTTTCAGTTGCTGATGAGTCCGAGCAATATAAGAAAAAAATACCTGTCCATTGCATGATGTATTTAAAGGGCAAGTTGCTTAACCCTGATATTACTTTTGATATTGTTCTTCCCGAATCGGATGAGAATACAAGAAACCTTCTCAGATCTGTCATCAACACCGACGACGAACTCACGCGTCAGTTTTTTGCTTTGCTTACGTTGAATACGTTCATCCCCAAGAGCATAGGAGTTACAAATACGAGTTTGGCAATGGGGGCTAGCTCTACTTCTTTTGAAATGCTTTCGTCTCAATTTAGTCACTGGCTATCCCAAATTAGCAAGGATTTCAACATTGACGTAAGTTATCATCAAGGAGATCAACAAAGTGCATCACAAGTCGATATAGCCTTAGGAACTCAGCTTTTTAACGACAGATTATCTCTAGAAACTAACGTACAATATGGATGGGGACAAACTCAAATGATATCTGCAAATCAAGCATCTGCACTTACTGGAGACGTGGTGGTTGAATATAAAGTGACCAAAGACGGAAACTTTCGTATTAAAGCTTTTAATAAATCGAACACGTATGATATTTCTACCAATAGTCCATATACCCAAGGCATTGCCTTTTTTTATAGGAAAGATTTCGAACGTTTCCGTGATATCTGGTTTAGAAAGAAAAAAACAAAAAAATGAAAAAATTAACCATTATTTTTAATATCATTCATTTAATCAATGCTTTTTCACAATATTTTTATTGCATCGAACAATATCGTAATGATACTTTAATTGAGCAATATTACTTCAATTCAAGAGGACAATTGGTTAAACAAATTCAACAAATATTTACCCCAAATGGAAAAGATGTTGTTGTTCGCGAATGGGAATACAAAGACAGTTTATTGGCGTCCGAAAAAATTACTACCGGTCCAAGTGATGTTTTGCAATATGTTTATTTATACGATGAAAACAATCGAGTGGTGCGAATCAAATGGTATGGAAACAACAGGTATGAAGGAAAGGATGTTTTTATTTATCAGGGAAATCTTCTAGAGAGGCGTGTACATTATGGCCCCAAACAAATTCAATGGGAAAAAATATTTACTTATGATTCATCTCAGCATGTAACTCAAATGGATTTTATCATTTATATGGATAGTCTATCGAGCTATCAAAAAAGTTACCATTATTTGCGTGACACAAACGGAAATATCTTACATGAATTTTGTTTATCAGGAAATGATACTTTACACGTGGTAAAATATAGCTATGATAAAATGGGTAGAAAAATAGAACAAACAACCTTCATCCCTGGTGTTGGAGAAGTATTGGCAATTTCATGGAAGTATCAAAAGCGCTTGCATCGACCCGTTGTAGAAATCCACCGCCAAAACAACTATGTAGTTTATAAAGAATTTTTTTCATATTCAAAAGATGGAAGAATTCTCAAAAAACAAACCATCGAATATAGGAATTTTTCAGGAAAAATGAAACCCGTCAAAAATAAATATCGTTACAAATACTATAAACAGAGAAAAGTATAAATAAACAAACAGTTTATAATCTCTGTGAAATCGACATTTTATCTATGATATTTGTGTGTACCATCATATAGAAATTTCATTAAAGCTTTTTATATGTAGGAAAAAATAAGAATTGAATTAATTGCTTTTAGTTTTTTTCACGTTTTTGAATAATTGCTGGACAGTCTATGAGTTATTTCTCACATGTCATTTGATCTTGATGTAAATTTAGATGGTATAGATGATTGAGGTGATAATCACTTTATATTACCTCCTTTAAAAAACAGCATAAGGCAGGAATTGATAGGAAGTTTTAATTTAAACAATGTGCTAATAATGTACTAATTCTTTATAACCAGTTTTCTAATTTTTCCATGTGAGGTCATGACGTCAAGAAGGTATGTTCCACGAGGATAGGGAGTAAGGGAAAGAATACAGTTTCTAGAGTTCGGATTTAAAATGTTAAGAGTTTTACCAGTTATGTCGTATAATTGAATGTATTGAATGGAATAATCAGATGAAATAAGGATTTCATTTTGAGAGGGGTTGGGGTAAATGTTTAAAGAGAAATTTTCGGGGTCAGGTAAGGCATTGGCATTCCAATCGGACCAATAGTAAATGTATTTATAGTCGGGAATCCATGAGCTTGTTCCATTATCCCAGGTTGAATATATATACATGGTTGGATTGTTGTAGGAATCATAAGTAGTAGAATATCTGCTAAAAGGTGTAGGTGGGTCACCTACATAATTAATCCTTTCCGTTTCGTATAAGCCTGTTGGATCGTATTGGTAAGTAGTTTTATAATAAATAATCCATGTGGAAGTAACTTTGTCGTAGCCTTCTTGAAGAAGCTGAGTTAATTTCCCTTGGGCGTTATATGTATAAGTGTTCCTAAAGTACAGATCCCAGTTTGTACCGTTCCATTGTTCGAAGAGTTCTTGTAATAAAAGTTCTTGTGCATTGTATGTATATGTGCTCCTTTGCCAGGGGATCCATTGATTTTGAACATTATTCCATCCATAGTAATATTTCTTGATAAGCAATCCATTCGAATTGTAGACCATGCTGTCTTTGTAATCAGGAATAAATTGATTCATACTATTGGTGATATATGATACAGAAGTTTTCTTCAATCCATTAGGATAATATGTATATTCTTCTTTGTTACTGTTCAACCAAATGGTTGAAAAATATTGATGCACATAAGTTTTTAATAGACCATTGTTATAATATGCGTACATATATCGTTCACTGTTTTCATATGTTTCAGTGGATGTGTTCCAGTTATAGAATGTTTTTATTGCAGGCAGATTTTGGGAATTATATTCATAAGTTTCTTTTTCTTGTTTAATATCGTATTTTTCAGTTGCGGGGTTGTATGCGTACGAATATCTTTCATGATATTGGGAGTCCGTTAAGAAAACAGAGTAAGTCTTATAGCCATAGGTGAGAGAGTTGACATTAAAATCATAATTTGCTTCAATTTCCATAATACGAAGAGAATCGCTAAATTGATCTCTATACGGTGCTCGATGGTCGAAAAAAACTGTGTCTATAAATTCTTCGAGGAAATCATTGTAAGCTTTGACCAAAATTTTTTCCAAACTATGATTGGGAAAATAATCAAATTTTTGATAATAATAGACTTTCCAGGCGTTATCCTTATATGAATAATATAGCATTTCATTTGGCCATCCATCTGTTCCCCAATGACGGCTGATGATGGCAAATTTATCCTTGGGTTTCCATTCCGATAGAACAAGATCATAAACAAATTTTACGATAGAGTCAAGAACTCTAATAGTCCCATGGCTGGTTTTTACAGGGTTCAAAAAAGTCAATTTATTGGCGTTTTCATTAAAAAAATGCGTCTCTTCCTGTGCTGTCGTGAAGGAAAAAGCGACGCTAACAAAAAAAAGAAACGTTAAACCTTTTTTCATACGATTATTGTTTTATAATGGAACGAATTATTTTCTTATTTGATGAATCCGTGAAGCTAAAGCAGACGAAATAATTGGCTGGTTTCAGTTCTGAAAGATCGAAAGAAAAAGACAAAGAATTATCGGTGCCTTTTGAGAGGAGTATCTGTCCCATTGAGTTGTATATGTCAATTTTACATACAGGTAAGGAACTCCGAATGAAACATATGTCTTCAACGGGGTTAGGAGATAAGGTAATTTCAACATCCGGGTCCTCAGAGAGTGCATTGGCATTCCAATCGGACCAATAGTAAGCCAGTTTATCATTGGGGATCCAAGAACTGCTCATATTGTCCCAAAAAAAATTTGTATGAATGTTGAGGTTATTATATGAGTCGTAAGAAAAAGTTTCTTTAAATTGAGGTGTTAAAGGTGATCCTGTGTAAATAATGTGTTCTTCTACTTGGCCTGTGACATGATATTGCCATGTAAATTTGAGAACATCCTCCCATGATGAAGTGATTGTATTATATTGTTCTTCAACATATTGAATTAATTTTCCTTGAGCGTTGTAGGTGTAAGTACCTCTGCAATTAGGTATCCAATTTGTTCCATTCCAGTTTTCGTATAGAACTGTTTTGATTGAATCGTCACCGTTGTATGTTTTACTCATTTTTGCGTAATTAACCCACAATTTTTGTAAATCGTCCCAACGAAAGATATAGTTGAGAGTTACTTTGCCAGTTGGACTGTAACAAAAACTGTCTTTATAATATGGAACAAATTCATTAAACGAGTTGATGGAGTAGCTAGTAATAGTTTCCGGATAGCCATTAGAATTATATGTATAGTGATTTTTACCATTATTAAGCCACACGCCAGATGACATATATTGGTATGTAAGGGATTTAATTTTACCAGTAGAATAGTAGGAATATAGAATACGATGATTGTTTTCATATTGTGCTGTGCTTGCATTCCATGAAGCAGTAGTTTTCGTCTGTAAAAGTTGATTGTTGGTATATTCATATGAAATCTTATAGTTATTTAAATCATAGTTGCCAGTAGCAGTATTATAACCGTAGGAAATGATTTCATGGTATTGAGAATTTGTTAGCATATGTGAGATTATTTTTTCTCCACCAGAAATGCTGTTGGTATTAAAATCGTAATAATTACTAATTGTTGAAAGCAAAATACTGTCATTAAACTGGTCTTTGTAGCCATTAAAATGTTCGAAAACCAACGTGTCTCTAAAACTCTCCAAAAAAGAATTATATGCTTTAATGACATGCTTTTCTATCTTTTGATTAGGGAAAAACTGCCATGTAAAAAGGTAACGAGATTTCCATGTATTATCTTCAAAGTCATATCGAACCATTTCATTTGGCCATCCATCAGTACCCCAATGGCGACTGAGAACATAGGTCTTACGAATGGGATCCCATCCAAGAGTTGAACTATTGTAAGTAAATAAGATCGTTGAATCAAGTACGCGAATCATTCCTTGAGAAGACTTAATTGGGAAAAATGAGTAAGGCGAGATTTCAAGTAATTTTTTGGTTGACTGACTCATACATGTAAATAAAAAAAGAGTCAAGAAAATGCTTAAATAAAATTGTTTCATATTGTCATAACTTTATGATTGGACAAGAAAATCTTTTCCCCTTTAGGTCAGTAACTACCATAAAATAGATTCCTGACTTATATTGTGATACGAGAATCGAATAAAATTGGTCATTGGTTTTTTCTTCAGAATATAATACCTTACCTGTTCTATCATAAATTTCAAGTCTATCAGTAGGAAACGAAGTAATAACATTACACCAATCTTTGCAAGGATTGGGAAAAATAGAAATAGGTGCAGGAAAGATCTCGGTGACGGAATTCGCATTCCACGTTGACCAATAATACTCTTTTTTTGATATTGAATCCCACTGATTAGTTGTCAAATTATAGATTAAATAATAGTAGATAGAATCCTCTTTGAATGAATTTAACACATATATTTCCTTAGAATTTGGTGTATAATTAATAAAATCGTAACTGAAAAAAGTATTGTGCATCAATAGGTTAGTGTCGGTGACATCGTACGTATAAGTTTCTTTCCAGTTTTTTTTCCATGAAGTGGAATAATATTCGAATTCATTCGTAGATATTTTGTTGGCAGGATTATAAGTGTAAGTATAACGATTAGATGGGATCCATTGTGTTCCATTCCATGTTTCATTTAAAATAAGAGTTATCAGATTCTGAGCGTAAGAGATAGTTGTTCTTTCAAAATATATCCATTGATTTATAACTTGGTCCCACTTAAGCTTAATTTTTTTTATGACATTATGGTTTCCATCGTAATATGTGCTGTCCATGGTATTAGCGATAAATTGATTAGCGTTATTAGATTTATAATATTTCTTACATATGTTATTTCCTGATGGATCGTATTCGTATTCGTATTTTTCGTAATTTTTCCAGGAAGAATTAAATGTTTGAATTATTTGGCTACATAGTTTTTGATTACTGTTGTATTGATAGTAAATACGTATATAATTTTCAAACTGATTTGCTGAGCTATTCCAGATTTTTTTTGTTACCAATTGAATTTGATTTAAGTTATTGTAAGAAAAATCGAAATCATAAAGGGGCATGTCATATTTTGATGTTGCGGCATTATATTGATAAACAGTCAAATTTTGATATAAAGAATCATGATAAACTTGAGCTTTCATTAAATTTCCGTTTTCAATGGCCTGTGTGTTTATGTTGTAATAAGCGTTTAGGCTAACTAAAGACATGGTGTCACCAAAGGGATTAAGGTAGGGAAGAAGTTTAAGATATTCCGTTGTATCTTTAAATACGCCTATAAATTTATTGTATCTTTTCTTACAATATTCGTTTCGATGATTATTAGGAAAAAAATTTTCTTGCATATATATATCGTGAGTCCATGATTGAGTAGATACATCGTATACATCTTCCATGAGTTGATGTGGCATTCCTGAACTATGTCTGCTGATGACATATGTTTTAAATATAGGAGCCCACATGGTTGAGTATGAATAATTCACCACAGAATCAATCACTATTGTTAGATTCCCCATAGTTTTAATCTGATGAAAAAGATTAAGATTCGGATTTTCTTTTAAGTACGAACTTTCAGGTATTTGTGCTTGAATGAGCCATGGAAGAATACAAAAAGGAACAATAAATTTTCTCATGAATGATTTTCTACAAATTTAATTTATTTCATAAAGTGAAAAATTTTTTTATCGAAAATTGGTTAATTTTATTTACCTGCATACAAAAATTTTTTATAATTAAAAAAAAAATATAGTGACTAATTTTAGATCAACAAGCAATCAAATTTCGTCAAAACCAGTACTTTTGCTAAAAAAATGGATTTTGTGCGAACAATATTAGAAAAAGAGTCTCGTGCTATTTTATCCATTCCTGTGGGGAAAGAATATGATCTTGCCGTTGAGCTTATCTACGAACACGTACACCAAAAGAATGGAAAGGTGGTAGCATCCGGAGTAGGCAAAGCAGGGCAGATTGCTTTAAATATTGCCACGACATTTTCTTCGACAGGTACACCTGCTGTTTTTCTGCATCCAGCCGATGCTCAGCATGGCGATTTGGGAGTTTTGCAGAAAAACGATATTCTATTACTTGTGTCAAATTCTGGTAAGACGCGTGAAATTATTGAATTGCTACAATTAGCACGCAACTTATATCCCGACATTCCATCTATTCTCATAACAGGTAATCGTCAAAGTGTACTTGCTTCTCAGGTAAACGTATTGCTTTTTACCGGTGCACCTGAAGAAGTTTGTCCACTTGGACTGACTCCGACAACATCAACCACTGTGATGACTGTCATAGGAGATATTCTTATAACATTGATGATGAAAAAAATACAATTTACTATTGAAGATTACGCTAAACGTCATCATGCTGGATATCTTGGCCAAAAGTCAAGAGAGTTTATCAACAAATAAAAATAATTTACCATGATATGTATTGCAGGACCTTGTGTGGTTGAAAATGAGAAGATTCTCTCTAGGGTAGCCGAAGTCATTGTTTCTTTACAACAACGTTTTCCTGATATTCAATTTTACTTTAAAAGTTCCTACAAGAAAGCCAATCGAACAAAATATAGTAGTTTTCAAGGGATAGATAGACAACAAGCTTTGAAATTATTACAAGACATTCGAATGGAATTCCGAATTCCCGTGCTGACCGATGTTCATGAAAGTTGGGAGTGTGAAGAAGTAAGCCAGTATGTAGATGTGTTACAAATTCCTGCTTTTTTATGCAGGCAAACCGATTTGTTACTAGCAGCTGCTAAGACAGGTAAACCCGTAAATATTAAAAAGGGCCAATTTATGTCGCCTGAATCTATGGCTTTTGCTGTCGAGAAAGTCAGAAGCACAGGGAATCAACAGATATGGTTAACGGAGCGGGGTACCACTTTTGGTTACGAAAGACTCGTGGTCGATATGACCGGCATACCGGAAATGAAAAAACATGAAGTCCCCGTTATAATCGATGTAACTCATTCTCTACAAAGACCAAACCAGGATTCAGGTGTAACTGGTGGCAAACGTGAAATGATTCAAACAATCGCGCTTGCTGGGATAGCAGCTGGAGCAGATGGTATTTTTGTAGAAACACATCCCTCTCCACCCACTGCCTTGAGTGATGCAGCAACTCAATTGCCACTCGATGAACTTCCATTGCTCATCGAAAGGGTGAAAAAGTTATATGATTTTATGAAAACCCTCACCGTTGAATGATAAATTTTCGCTGATAAACATTTTCAGATTTCTTTAGTTGCAGGAAGTATATTCCGTCGTTAAAATCGGTAACTGGAAAAACAAATATTGACTTCTTTTCAGTGATATATTCAGATAAGATGATTTTACCTAGAGGATCAAACACTTGCAAAAAAAATGGAGGTTCGCATGAAGTAAGTATGTTAATTTGATCTGAAGCAGGAACAGGATAAATGGTGAAAGGGACGGCTAAATAGGAAGCAAGACCTGTGATGTTTGAAGTATCGATGAATTCTATACGATTCATTTGAAAATTCTGAATAATTCTGACGAGAGGGATTGAAAAATCGGGAGTATACCATTCGTATATGGTTTCACTTCGTTGAATAGGAAAACCAAAACCAAATTGTTCGTAGTAAATGGAGTCATGGTATTGCATATTGGTTCTAACTCTTAGAGTGTTAAATGTTCCCATAGGAGTTACTGCGTTTCCATAGGCATTTACTTCATACTGACGCCATCTTTTTTCGCTAAAATAACCTATGGATGGAATATTGATATCATAAAACGAATATGAGCTACCACTGCTTTGGTAGGATAATGGTAAATCGTAAATAGTATCTGTTGGTGTCCACTGGATAGCAGTAGGAACTCCATTAATAGTAGCACCAGTTCCAACTTGAATAAATGCACTTGATGTTAGTTTGAAAAACGAAAAAACATCGGTCGCTTCGACAGAAGGACCCATCGAAAAGTCATCGTCTCTCTTACAAACAGTAGCTTTATGTGAAGGATTCAGGGGGTTATAGAAAACAGTGGCATATACCAGAGGAACTTCACTAGAGATAACATGATAAAAATTGATGGTGTCTCGAGATAAACTGATTAGTGATGAAAAATCCCAGCTTAAATTTTCACCAGGTGCAAAATAGGAAGGGTCAAGGTTATCCGTACTTTTGCTGATGTAAAAATATTGATTTGGTTTGGGCATGTGACTTTCAGTTATAACAGGTTGGGCCATCATGAATCTACATGCCCCCAAAAATAAATAAACAATTTTAAATATTTTCCAATACATGGTGAATAAGTTTTTCGACATAAGGTTTGTAATCTGAAAGGAATTCTCCACGTTTTCGATTTGCGATGATCACGCAAGCGGTACAGGCTTTGTGTCCCATCATCTTACTGAGGCCATAAAGGGCACTAGTTTCCATTTCATAGTTCGTACACCGCAGGTTGTTCCATGAAAAAGAAGAAATAAGTTCATTAAATTCTGGATGTTTTACGGGAAGTCTTAATTTTCTTCCTTGTGGCCCATAGAAACCACCAGCTGTAACTGTAATTCCTGATGGATGATCTCCAACGAGCTGTTGAAATAATGTTAAATCGGCACTTACGACGTATGGTGATGGCCAATTAGTATCCCAACGAGTATGCTTCTCAATAGCTTTCTCCATTGCTATGTCTCTGACTTTTTCACTATCGGCATAAAAATGCAAAAGACCATCCAGTCCCAAAGCATAAGATGAAAAAACAAAAGCTCCCAAGGATATGTCGGGTTGTAAGGCACCTGAGGTACCTATTCTAACAAGCGTAAGTGATTTCACGTGGTCTTTGACCGTAGATTTTTGTAAATCAAAATTGGCAAGTACATCTAGTTCGTTAATGACAATGTCTATATTGTCAGGTCCCATCCCTGTACTGAGGACGCTAATGGTTTTATTTTTATAAAAACCGGTGCGTGTAAATATTTCTCGATTTTCTTTTTTAACTGTAACTTTGTCGAAGAAAGAAGCTACCATGTCTGCTCGGGAAGGATCTCCCACTAAAATGATTTTGTCGGCAATTTCATCGGGGAATAATTTAAGATGGTATACACTACCATCGGGTTGTAATACCAATTCAGATGCTTCAAAAGTTAACATTTTTTTATACAAAGATAAAAATTAGTTTTTCATGTCTGAGTACTATAACTCCATTCTCGTTCCTATTGATTTCACAAAACGAAGTGAATTACAGATTTTGCAGGCTTATTACGTGGCAAAAATTTTTAATAAACCTGTTACCATCATGCACGTTGTGCATTCAATAAAAAGCATGATATTTCAAGGTGGTAAAGTTGAAAAAAGATATGAAGATGCTTCACGAAGTTTAGAAGAAAGATTGAGAAGAATAGCTTCTTTTTATCAAAATAAGTTTAAACATGAATTTCTTCCTAATTGGGCAAGCGGGTCAGTGAAGGATGTCATAGTTGATTTTGCAAAAAAAGAAGATATTCAACTTATAGTCATAGGGAAGTCCGGCCACTCATCCGTTTTTCAGAATTCCATTGGTAAGCATGCTTTTCAGATTTTGTATTCATCTCCCAGTCCTGTTTTGGTTATTGATCAGATTGTCAAACAAACATTTAGAAAAATATTGCTTCCATTAGATTTAAAGAAACCTGTACAGAACAAATTGCTTGCTGCTATGTTATTTAGCCGGCAATACGGTGCACCTCTCAAAATCATCCATATTGTAACTCCTGAATATAGATCAAATGTTCAAGAATATGAGGAAAAATTGCTTCAAATCAAAAACTATCTCACGGACTACAATATTGCCAGTTCCTACGAATTGGTTTATGATTTTGATTATCCCTCTAAAATACCACAAAAAATTGTTGACTATGCGAAATACAACGAATGTGACTTAATTATGATGATGACCCAACAAGAATTTGACTTCAAAGACATGTTTATAGGTTCGACGGCATCTGGCGTAATACGATACAGTAAAATTCCTGTACTTTCCATAACACCTTCGTTTAGTTTGGTGCAAATTTTATGATAAAAGTCATGATTGTCGTATCTTTTTTCTAAGATATTTATTTTTCAAAAAAACTTTATGAGAAATTTGATTGGAAAACCAGCTCCTTATTTTAATGCACCCGCTATTGTAGGCGGAGAGAAAATTATTGAAAACTTTTCTCTAAAGCAGTATTTGGGAGAAAAGTATGTAATTTTCTTCTTTTATCCGATGGATTTTACTTTTGTTTGCCCAACTGAAATTTTAGCTTTCCAGAAAGATTTACCTGAATTTGAAAAAAGAAACGTACAAGTGGTGGCCTGTAGTACTGATGCTATTTATTCTCATTATGCATGGCTTCATACGCCGCGCAATAAGGGTGGCATACAGGGCGTTACTTATCCTTTGGTAGCAGACGCAACAAAAACTATAGCGGCTGCTTATGGTGTGCTAGATGGAGAATATTCTTTCAACGATCAAGGTGAACTTATCTACGATGGTAGTGGAGTTGCCTATCGAGGTTTATTTCTTATTGATAAACAAGGTATAATTCGACACATGTTGATTAATGATAACTTTTTGGGTCGTAGTACTGAAGAGGCTTTGCGCTTGGTGGATGCGTTGCAGTATTATGAAAAGTATGGTGAAGTCTGTCCTGCAAATTGGCAACCAGGAAAGAAGGCACTAAAAGCAACACCTGAAAGTATTAGTGAATACTTGATAAATAATTAAGGAAACCATGCATGAAAGAGCCACCATTGGGTGGCTTTTTTTATTTTTGCTTGGATGAAAAAAAGAATTCTACCTATTTTCATACCTGAGGCTGGATGCTCACGTTCTTGTGTCTATTGCAATCAATTTATCATTACTGGGAGACAAGTAAGTATCGACTTTGAACAAATAAAGTTCTTTGTAAACAGTGTTTTGAGTGTTCACATCAAAGAACCTTTAGAAGTGGCTTTCTATGGAGGTTCATTTTCGGGCTTACCTTTTGAAACACAAGAAAAATTGTTAAAAATTATTAAGCCTTTCATTGAGGAAGGCAAAGTGATCTCGATTCGTTTGTCGACAAGACCTGATTTGATTAACAAAGATAAACTCGACTTTCTTTCAAATTTTTACATAAAGCACATAGAATTGGGAGTTCAGTCCACAGATGACGATGTTTTGAAGCTTTCTGGTAGGCTTTATAACCGTGACGATGTATTTCATTCAGCCCAACTTATTAAAAGTTTTGGTTTTTTGCTTGGTTTACAGATCATGATTGGGTTACCAGGTGATAATGATGAAAAAACACGACAAACGGCTTTTGATGTTTCTGCTTTGCAACCAGACGGAGTACGGATTTATCCGACACTTGTGTTAAAAAATACTTCCCTTGAGAATTGGTACAAACGTGGGATTTATGAACCTCTTACACTCGATAGGGCTATAGAACAATGTTGTTGGCTGTACGATTTTTTTCGAAGTCAACATATCAAAATATATAAAATGGGCATTCATCCCGGAATGCAATTAGAAAAAAACCTAGTAGCAGGGCCATTTCATCCGAATTTTCATCAATTGGTCATGACGGAATATTATTATCGTAACATAACTTCTTATTTAAAACTAGATTTAGAGAACATTATTTATTCTTCACCATCGTTGATACCTTCCATAGTCGGATTTGAAAGAAAAAACATAAAACGTTGGATTCATTCCAGGTTTAAGTGTAAAGTTTTACCAGATTATTCGATAGCAAATGAATCAGAATGGTACGTATGTTATCATTGATTATAGAGCTCATGAAATTCAATTAGCATTAACCAAGTTAGGTTACAAAGTATTTCCTTTTTCTGCTAAAGGATTAGTTTATCCTGCTATCGAAGGTCATCCAGATATTTTTCTTTTTACGGATGGATCTCAGTGGATTTTAGCACCCAATACGCCTAAAGAAATTATTGGAATATTCGAACAAAAAAAAGTTGCCTTCAAATTTGGTCATCAACCTGTTGGGAAAAAATACCCTGAAACAGTAAGATACAATATCTACATAGATAAAGATGTCAGCATCATTCATGTTCATATTGATAAGATTTTCGAAGAAATTATGACGGACCAAAAGATAGTGAAAGTTACTCAGGGGTATGTAAGATGTAATGTATTTCGATTAGGAAATGAATTTATAACTTCTGATGTTCATATCCATAATGCTTTGATATCAGGAGGCTTCGCATCTCACTATGTAAATCCTTCGGAGATTAGGCTTTTCAATGTAAATCACGGATTTATTGGAGGATGTCTGGGAAGAAAGGACTCTGAAGTTTTCTTTACAGGGAGTAGATCCTTTGTTTTTTTTCCTTTGATAAAAAAGTTATGCAAGAAATATAATCTGAATCTCACTTGTTTAACTCATCATTTACCTCTTGATGTTGGAGGTATTTTTTTTATATAGATTTTTCATTTTACTTAATTTTGGGAAAATTTGAATATGAATTTTGATGTCATAATCATTGGCAGTGGCCCGGGCGGTTATGTGGCTGCCATTCGCGCCTCTCAATTAGGAATGAAAGTAGCTGTGGTGGAAAAAGCAGAACTCGGTGGCATTTGTCTTAATTGGGGGTGTATACCAACCAAAGCTTTACTCAAAAGTGCTGAAGTTTATTCTTACTTTCAAGAGGCTAAGCACTTTGGAATTCATATTTCTGGAGAAATTAAGCCCGATTTTCAATCCATTATCCAGCGAAGTCGTGAGGTTGCTCAAACCATGAGTAAAGGAATCCAGTTTTTATTCAAAAAAAACAACATTATCGTATTCGAAGGCTATGGTAGTTTGACTCCAGACAAAAAAGTTTTAGTGCAAAGAAACAATGGTGTAACTGAACTACTCGAAGCTAAACATATCATCATTGCAACTGGTGCTAGAGCAAAAGAACTACCTCATATACCCATCGATGGTAAGAAAGTTATTAGCTACCGTGAAGCCATGTCTTTGTCAGATCAACCTCAAAAATTGCTTGTTATTGGCAGCGGTGCGATTGGGGTTGAATTTGCTTATTTTTATAGGATGATGGGAACAGAGGTTTATTTAGTAGAGTTTTTACCACGCATAATTCCTTTAGAGGATGAAGAAGCTTCTAAAGAACTGGAAAGAACTTTCAGAAGAATGGGAATTCGAATTTACACATCTTCCGAGGTAAAAGAAATAAATTCAAATAATGAAAAATGCCAAGTTTGCATCAAGACGCCTAAAGGTGAAGAGGTAATTGAAGTTGATCAGGTGCTCTCAGCAATTGGAGTAAAAGCTAATATTGAAAATATTGGACTTGCTGAGGTTGGCGTGAAAACGGATGGAGAAAAAATATTAGTCGATGAATTTTATCGTACATCGGTGCCAGGTATTTGTGCCATAGGTGATGTGGTGCCCGGGCCTGCATTAGCTCATGTTGCTTCTCACGAAGGTATAGTCTGTGTCGAAAAAATAGCCGGTCTACCACCTCAACCAATTAACTATCAACATGTACCTTTTGCTATTTACACTCACCCAGAAATAGCTTCTGTTGGATTGAAAGAAAAAGATGCATTAGATAAAGGGCTTCGGATAAAAGTGGGTAAGTTTCCCTTCATTGCCAATGGAAAAGCTAAGGCATCGGGGCAAACCACTGGTTTTGCAAAACTCGTTTTTGATGAAGAAAGCCTTGAGCTTTTAGGTGCCACGTTAGTTGGAGCTCATGCTACTGAAATGATTTCAGGAATCGTTCTTGCTCTAAAACAAAGAGTTAAAGCTCACGATATCGTAAAAACCATTCATCCCCATCCAACACTATCCGAAGCAATTATGGAAGCAGCTGCAGTGGCTGAAGGCGAAGTGATTCATTTATAACTGTATGTGTGGAATTCTTGGTATTGTAGCACTCAAAGGTAATTTAGATGATGTAATTTTAGACTTTAAAGATGGTTTGCAAAGTCTATACCATCGCGGACCCGATGGCAGTGGATGGTATATTTCTCCCAATGGTCGGATCATTTTGGGCCATCGAAGACTTTGTATTATGGATACATCGGAACTATCCGCACAACCCTTTTTTGACGAATCTAAAAATTACGTGCTTGTTTTTAATGGTGCAATATTTAATTTTAATGAATTGCGTTTAATACTTCAAAAAGAAGGGTATATCTTTAGAACCACAGGTGATACTGAAGTTGTTTTGCGGTCCTACCAACATTGGGGGCCTTATTGTTTTAATCTTTTTAACGGTTTTTTTGCTATAGCAATTTATGATGTGAAGAAAGACGAACTTGTTTTGGCACGAGATAGATATGGAGAAAAACCACTTGTTTTATACCGAAACTCACACTATATTGCTTTCTCATCAGAAATACGTGCTTTTAAAGCATTGAATTTTCCCCTTAGCATCGATAAAAAATCAGTAGGTTTGTACTTTAAATACACATATATTCCTGAACCTCATTCAATTTACAAAGAAATTACCAAAGTAGTTCCTGGCACATATCTTTTTATTCATAATGGTAATGTTCAGCAGCATCGCTATTATACTTTTTCATCTCAATCAAAGGAACATCTAACTCAACAGGAAAGTAGAATCGTTATCAGAAATTTATTTGAAGACAGCGTAAAATTACGACTTCATGCCAAGGTGCCTGTAGCGGTATTTTTAAGTGGAGGCATTGATTCTACATTGGTGTCTTATTTTGCGTCGAAAATTGTTCCTGACATTCAGGCCTTTACCATCAGTTTTCCTGAATATCCGTACTTAAACGAAGCTGAAATAGCTTCCGAAACAGCTAAAGTATATCATTTGAAACATGAAATTGTACCAATTGCAAAAGACTTGTTGCATAATAATGCAATGGAACTTTTAGATGGCTTAGATGAGCCATTTGCCGATTCTTCTGCTATTGCAGCTTATACACTTTTCCGAGCTGTAAAAGGACGATACAAAGTTGTTCTTACAGGGGATGGTGGCGATGAATTGTTTGCAGGGTACAGAAAACACGTTGCATGGTATAAAGCTATGCGTTTTCCATTTTACCTTTATCCACTTTTTTTTGCAGTAAGCAGTATGCCATTACCTGCCAATCGATACAATCCTTTTGCTGATTGGTTCAGAAAAATTAAAAAATTTTCCGAATTGATACGATGCAAAACTTCGGAGTATTATGATTTTCTGGCTTCATTTCATCAGCATGATGTGCTAAAAGATTTAATAATTCATTCTGAATGTTACGACTTACTTCAACTTCAATCGCTTGATATACATACTTTAAATGATTTTTTATTAAGAGATTTTCAGTTCGTTCTCCCATCCGACATGTTGAGGAAAGTTGATGCAGTGTCTATGTTTAACAGTGTTGAAGCTCGGTCTCCTTTGTTGGATTATCGGCTTGTGGACTACGTTTTTTCTTTACCTGAAGAGTGGAAATTAGACGGTCGGAATGGCAAAAAATTGCTTAGAGAGTTTTTTAGCGACTTATTGCCCGATCATGTTAGAAAACAGCGAAAACGAGGATTCGAAATACCGCTTGATTTACTTTTAAGTTCTATGCTGAAAGTTGATTCTAAGATTTTTGATGTGACTTTTGTGCAAAAGCAAGGTATATTTAAGCAAAAAGGAGTAGAGCGTTTGAAAAATATGGTACGACAGGGAAAAATTAAAGAGCAAGCATATTTGATTTGGGCCTATGTAGTTTTTCAAAATTGGTATTTGAAGTATGGAGAAGACTAACAAAATACGTATTTTTCGACTTTTAAATAGATTCAACCTAGGTGGACCAACGTATAACGTCAGTATTTTAACTCGTTCCATAGGTGAACCTTTTGAAACCATGTTGGTTGGTGGAGTTCATCAAGTTTATGAAACTCATTCATTACACATTCCTCATAGTATGGGTCTTGATCCAATAGTACTACCTTGCTTGAAGCGCAGCCTTTTGCCATGGAATGACCTTCGAGCTTTATTTAAACTTCGCGATATGATGAGAGACTATCAACCTCTGATTTTTCATTCTCATGCTTCCAAAGCTGGTGTTCTTGGCAGAATAGCAGCTTATCAGATGGGGATACCAATTATAGTACATACATTTCATGGTCATGTATTCGAAGCGTACTTTAATCGATCTATTTCTTCTTTTTTTACTTGGATAGAACGAAGACTTACTAGAATTTCAGATGCAATTATTGCTTTAAGTGAGCGACAGAAAAAAGATCTGGTTGAAAAGTTTAAAATAGCCCCAGAAGAAAAAGTTCATATCATTCCCAATGGTTTTGATCTAGAGAAATTTTTTAATTGTGATGTTCAGTTAAAAAGATCAGAAATCAGATCTCAGTTTAGGCTCGATGATGATCATTTTGTTCTTGGGTGGGTAGGTAGGTTAGTGCCAGTCAAAAATCCTTTGATGTTTGCAGAAGTCATTTATCAACTAGTTAAACTAGGGAAAAAAATCAAAGCTTTTGTTGTGGGTGATGGAATGATGATGAAACCATTTGAACTGTATTTGAACAAACATGCAATTACCTACTCGTTTCATACTGATAAAGATGCTGTTGTTTACTTTTTATCTTGGCAAAGGGAAATGACTTCAGTTTTACCAGCGTTAGATGCCCTTGTTTTAACTTCAGATAATGAAGGAACACCCGTTTCTCTGATTGAAGCACAGGCTTGTCAAATCCCAGTAATTACAACTGACGTTGGCGGCATTCCTGATATTGTCATCTCAGAAAAAACGGCTTTACTATCTCCCAAAAGAAATATACCTGCCATGGTAAAAAATATTATAACTTTGATAGAAAACAGCCAGCTACGAGAAGAAATGCGAAGATATGGTCAGGAATTTGTGAAGCAAAATTTTACATACGAACTTCTTATTCAACGTATGAGGTCATTGTATTTTGATTTGTTGCGTAAAAAAGGCATCATAGAAATATGAAAAAAATTGTTTTTGCTGAACCTATTCATTACTTAGAGAGTGAAATTCTTGATTTACAAAAAAATATCCAAGAGTTAGGTCATATTGTGGAATTTTATCTTGAAAAACCTTCGTCAGAAGAGGATATAGTTAATCGTTGTTTCGATGCTCATATGGTAATTGTGAGTAATTATCCTCTGAAAAGGATATTACTTGAACGTCTTACGAATCTCGAACATATTGGAGTGGCTTTCAGTGGCTTAGATCATATAGACTTAAATTATTGTCGTGAAAAAGGAATTCGAGTTTCAAATACTCCTGGTTATTCAACTCAAGCAGTTGCTGAGCAGACCATACTTATGACATTGATGCTACTTAGAAATGCAATAAAAATGCATGAACTAACATTGGCAAGCAGGGATCGTGGTGGTTTTCTTGGACAAGAACTTGCAGGAAAAACTGTTGGAATTATTGGTTTTGGCAAGATTGGGAGAAGAGTGGCCGAGCTATTTGACTCTTTTGGTTCTAACATACTCATAGCAGAACATCCTTCCATTATAGATTCCCCTTATCCTATCGTAAGTATTAATGAACTTTTAAGAACTTCTGACATTGTTACTCTCCATGTTCCTCTAAAAGAGGGAAATTATCATTTATTATCGCGAGACCGTATTTTTTCTATGAAAAAAGGATCCTATTTGATAAATGTTGCACGTGGGAAAGTGGTAGATTACGAAGCACTTAGGGATGCATTGATTAATCGGCATTTGGCAGGTGCAGCTTTGGATGTTTATGAAATAGAACCACCATTACCTAATGATTATCCTCTTCTTAAATTACCGAACGTTATTTTATTCCCTCATACTGCTTATGCTACACAAGAAGCTATCAGTAGACGTTTCTCTATGTTAAAACATATCATTTTGAATTGGTTAATGGAGGAAGAAAGTTCATGAATAGGAGCTTTTTTATTGTATTTTTTGGCATTCATTGTTTAATATTTTTTGCTCAAAGCTGGCAAGGGGGGATACCTATCATAAAAAATTATAGACCTGCTGACTACAAAGGTTATTCGCAAAACTGGTCTGTTATTCAAAACGACAATCGTATTTTAATGGTTGCCAACGGTGATGGAGTGTTGATGTATGATGGTTTTACTTGGGAAAAAATTATTCTTCCTAATTACGCAACCCCTCTGCGTTTTTTAAAAGGCAAGAATGGGATTATTTGGGTAAGTGGCTTTTCCGAATTAGGCTATCTTTTCCCTAACATTAAAGAAGGTTACACGTATGTTTCTCTTAAACCATTGCTTCCTTCAGAACATCGTGTTTTTTCTTTTATTAAGGAAATGGCAGTAACGTCTTCGGGGGTATATTTTAATACTAAAACTCATATTTTTCAATTTTCACTTAAAGGAGTCCATGTTATTTCTGTTCCATCTGGAATTCATTTATCTCAGTGGAACGATCAGGCTTTTTTGTTTTCTGAAGGCAACATATACGTATTAGATGATCACAAACTTAACAGAATTGACAGTTCACGGTTGATTACTCGAGTGTTAGCTTCATCAGCCATCGCTTCTGATACTTTATTGTTATGGGATGAAACCAATGGTTTACTATGTGTTTCAAGTAGAAAAGAAAAAAACAATATTTCGCTTCATGTCACAAAAATACCAGTACCCATTGAACCTATTTTAAAAGAGAATAGCGTTTCTCATTTTATCAAATTAAGTTTAGGGGGATATGCTTTTGCAACACTTAAAAAAGGAACATTTTTAATGGATCACCGGTTTAATCTTATCACACATCTATCGAGAGAAACTGGTTTGATCAACGAGACTCATAACTATTTGTACGAAGATCCGAATCGGAATTTGTGGATTTCAATGGATTATGGTCTCGCAAAAATCAATTTAAATGCTCCACTTTTTCAGTTCAATTACAGTAAAGGAATACGCGGTAGTGTGCTGGATGTTACTAGAATTGGAAGTAAAATACTTGCGGGGACTTGGCAGGGATTATTTATTCTCGATACAAAGTTGACTGATCATTATTTTCATCTTCACCCTCAGATATCTACTCAGGTCTGGAAATTTTTGCCCATAAAACTTTCCCATCATTTATATCAGGTTATGATTACCTCTTCTGGGGTTTTCCTTTTGGATAGTTTACTGAATTTGAAAAAAATAGACGAAGGTAACTTTTTTCACCTTGCCACTTTGAAGAATCCTGACTTAATTGCAAGTGCGCAAAGAATGTCTATTTCTGTTTACCAGTATCAGAACAAAAGATGGTCTAAATGGACGATCTTCATAGGTGATAACATCCGTTCCATGGTTGGATGGGAAAATCATTTATATGTTTCTACAATGAACAAAGGTATTTTTCATATTACTTTTTTTCAGGCTAAAGACCAATTGATTTGGAAGAAAGATAGTTTAATACTTCCCCCCGAGGTGAGCAAAAATGAATTAAAAACTCTTTTTTTGTCAAGCAACAAAGTATTGCTTTCGACAAACAATGGGCTTTATCATTTGCAAGGTTCTTTTATAGTGCCCTGGATCAGTACTCAAAATTCCCTCTATAAATTGTTTCCTACTTTTCGTGTATCTTACATTGCTCAAGGAAATGATTCTGTTTACTGGGTTCAGCTTGATTCAAAAGAATTAGGGAAAAAAATTTTATTGACATATCACCCACTTAGCAATTGGGTTTTAAGGACTTTGAGCTTTTTTCCTCCTCTGGAAATTTACAATATTTACCTAGACGGAGACAGTCTCATTTGGTTTTCAACTGATGAAGGGGTGTTTTGTTATGACAGACGGTTGGAATTTCTTTCCATCAAAAAACAAAAAGATGTCATTTCTAGTATTAGTGTTCAAATAGATGACAGTCTTCTTTATCATGGAATCAGTGATCAAGGAAATTGGATATATTTAGGAAATATATCATATTCTAAGAAACTTATTCGTTTTGTTTTTTCGTCATCAAATTATGAAGATGAGAGTCAAAATATTTTTATATGCAAACTCAATAATCATGATCATAACTGGCAAGTGCTCGAAAATCGAAATGTAAAAGAGTATAGTAATTTATCGCCTGGACATTATACGTTTCAGGTCAAAAGTATTTCTCCTTCTGGCACTGAAACAGATATTAAACTTGTTGAGTTTAGAGTTTTGTCTCCTTGGTATATGAGTTGGTGGGCAATTGTCTTTGGCATCATGATTTTGTTTATTTTGTTAACCTCTATTGTTTTTTATTTAAACCGAAGACTTATACATGCGAAGATACGACTTGAAAAACAAGTCAGGGAGCGAACTAAAGAAATTGAGCTGCGCAACAAGGAGTTGGAGCTAGAAAAGGAAAAATCCGATTTTTTACTTTACAACATTTTACCTGTTAAAGTTGCAGAGGAATTAAAAACACGCGGAAAATTCAAACCCATTAAGGTTTATCAAGCTTCTGTTCTTTTTACTGACTTTGTTAGATTTAGTGTACTAACTGAACAATATACTTCAGAGGAATTGGTAGAAAAGCTTGATTTAATTTTTTCACGTTTTGATGATATTTGCTCGCGCTACAATTTGGAAAAGGTAAAAACCATTGGCGATTCACATATGAGTGTAGGAGGAATTCCAGTTTTTTCTCAAGTTCATGCCATTGATGCTGCATTGGCTGCTGTCGAAATGGTTGATTTTATTGAATATTTGCATGAAGTTGATGAAACTTTCAAACCATGGAAATTACGGATTGGTATTCATACCGGACATTTAATAGCAGGAGTTGTTGGAAAGAGAAAATTTGGTTTTGATGTATGGGGTTCAACGGTCAATATGGCAAGTCGTTTACAGGAATCGAGTGAACCAAATAAAATCAATATATCTCATGAAACTGCTCTTCAAATTGAAGAATTTTTTGATTTGACCTATAGAGGAAAAATTGCCGTAAAACATCAGGGAGAAATTCACATGTATTTCATCGATGGCATCAAAGCAAAGTACAGTGTAGATGGTAAGGGTAAGAGACCTAATAAACTCTTTAGAGAAAAATATGTAAAATTATTACAAATACAATATTTAAATTTGTAGCAATGAAATTCGAAGAAGTAAAAAGGTACCTTTTAAACAAGCTCCATTATTGTTTAGCGCCAGATTTGTACTACCATGGTGTACAGCATACACTGAGCGTGATGGAAGCAGCTGAACTTTATGCTGAAAATGAAGCAATATTTGGAAAAGAAAGAAGTATTTTGTTAACAGCGGCACTTTTTCACGATTCCGGCTACCTTGTGAGGTACGAAAACAACGAATCTATTTCAGTTGGCCTTTGTTGGACAGTTTTACCTGAATTTGGGTATAAAAATGAAGATATTCAATACATTGTAAAACTTATTGAGGCTACGTCAGTTCCTCAAAAACCTTTTGATAAGTTAAGCAAAATTTTATGTGATGCAGATCTCGATTACTTGGGTAGAGATGATTACTTCGAAATGAGTTGCAACTTACGCAAAGAGTGGGATGCTTATGGAAAAAAATTAAGTCATGATGAATGGTTTAATGTGCAAATTAAGTTTTTGAGTTCTCATAAATATTTCACTCATACAGCTCACGTACTTAGAGAAGCTAAAAAGCTTAAGCACCTAAGAATGATTAAAGAATCATTAGTAACCATATAGTTAAACTTTTTTATTAACTTCTTGCATCATATTGATTAGTTTGCTTATATTTAGTTTCGGTGACTTTTAAAAAACGCAAATAGCATAATTTTGCATGTAGTTTCATTCTCGATTTTATTTTACTAAATCTTCAACAGCGAAATAAGTATCAAGATATCACCAAGCAGCTTGAAAAGTTAGTTAAACTAAACACTCTAACCACTATTCAAATTATTGATTATGTCTTCGATTGTAAATTATTGTTTGTTTATTCCTTTTTTTTCTAGCCATCAGATCGATACTTCTCTTATGCTTTCTTACATGGATTTAATCTTATTCATTCATTGAATTAACTCAATGGAACAATGGTTGAGTTAATTGGAACTAGGTTCTTTTTTTTGGAAAAAAGATCAACAAAGGCGTTTTAAAAAATAACATTTGTTTAATATATATTTGCATATGAAAAAGCGCGTTTATATTGAAACGTATGGTTGTCAGATGAACGTTTCAGACACTCAAGTTATTTACTCTATATTATCAAAGGAAGGATATGAATTTTGTCAACAACCGGCTGATGCTGATCTAATTTTAATGAATACTTGTAGCATACGCGAGCATGCTGAAGAAAAGATCATTTCTCGAGCAAAAGAGCTGATTTCTTTGAAGAAAAAAAAGCCAGGATTAAAGATAGGGATTGTTGGATGTATGAGTACGTGGAATAAGCAAAAACTCTTTGATAAAATTCCCCAACTTGATCTCATAGCGGGACCTGATAGCTACCGAAATTTGCCTTTACTTCTGAAGCAGAGTTATAGTGGAGAAACTCATCTCATGGATATTCTTCTTTCAAATACTGAGACATACGAAGATATTTTGCCTTATTACCCTGAGAATTATGTGACTGCTTTTGTTTCGATCATGCGAGGATGTAACAATTTCTGTGCTTACTGTGTTGTACCTTTCACAAGAGGAAGAGAACGATCTCGCCCCTTGCATTCGATTATGAATGAGGTTCACGATCTGATGGAGAAAGGCGTTAAAGAAATTACTTTTTTAGGGCAAAACGTTAACTCATATAAATGGGATGATGGTTGTAGAAAATGGTTTTTCCCTGATTTATTGGATCACGTTGCTACTCACTTTCCATCACTACGGATTCGCTTTGCTACCAGTCACCCCAAAGATGTATCGCGAGAGCTTGTTGAAGTTATGGCTCAATACCCTAACATTGCACCTTCTATTCACTTGCCACTTCAATCTGGAAGTAATCGAATTCTTAGAAGGATGAACAGAAATTATACTTTGGAAGAATACAAAGAAAAAATACAATGGTTTTATGATACAATTCCTGGCATCACTGTGAGTACGGATATCATTGCAGGTTTTTGTGGAGAGACAGAAGAAGATCATCAGAAAACCCTTGAGGCCATGAAAGATATTCATTTTTTCTATGCTTACATGTTCAAGTACAGTGAACGTCCAGGAACTCTCGCCGCTCAGAAATATGTTGATGATGTTGCTGATGATGTCAAAACTCGTCGCTTGCAAGAGATCATTCAACTTCAACAACAGCTTTCCTATGAACATAACCTGCGCGACATTAATAAAACATTTGATGTATTAATTGAAGGACCTTCGCATAAAAATCCGAATGAATGGTTTGGTAGAACAGGTCAGAACAAAGTAGTCGTTTTCCCTTTTCAAGGTAAAAGGCCAGGTGACGTAGTTAAAGTAAAAGTTGTAGAAGTTACATCGGCGACGTTGAGAGGTATTCCATGGCCAGAAACTAATCTGATGTAATTTTACTACTTTTGTCTCGCGATGTTTTCCTTTTTTATAGATGCAACCGATAATAAAGCCCGTGCAGGTGTCTTAACTACAGATCACGGCCGGGTAGAAACACCTATCTTCATGCCTGTAGGGACTTTGGGTAATGTTAAAGGAGTTTTGTTCAGTCAGTTGGAGCAAGATATCAAGGCTCAAATATTACTTTCAAATACTTATCATCTCTATTTAAGACCCGGTCTTGAGGTAATACGCTCTGTCGGTGGCTTACATAGGTTTACTGGTTGGAATAATCCTATTTTAACTGATAGTGGTGGGTATCAAGTATATTCTTTAAGTAAAATTCGTAAGATTACTGAAGATGGTATCAAGTTTTCATCTCATATTGATGGATCGTTACATTTTTTTTCGCCCGAGAAGGTTATCGAAATACAACGAGTTTTGGGTTCTGACATTATGATGGTACTGGATGAATGTCCGCCATATCCTTCCGACCGAAAATATATTGAAAAAAGTCTCAAGCTTACTCATTCGTGGCTTGATCGTTGCATAATATGTTTTAACCAAACTGAGTCGTTGTATGGACATGAGCAGGTTTTGTTTCCCATCGTACAAGGTGGTACTTACGAAGATTTAAGAAAGCAATCAGCCGAATATGTTTCTCAGAAAGAGATGGCAGGTTATGCCATAGGAGGTTTAAGTGTTGGAGAACCCGAAAAGCTCATGTATGAAATGACGGAGCTTTCTTGTTCGGTTTTACCGAAGGATAAGCCTCGTTACTTGATGGGAGTAGGCACGCCTGCAAATATTCTTCATGCCATTGCTCTCGGGGTAGATATGTTTGATTGCGTCATACCGACACGTAATGGAAGAAACGGATGGTTATATACATGGAATGGCATTCTTCATATTCGAAACAAAAAATGGCAATTTGTTCATGAACCAATAGATCCATATAGTTCTCTTGAACTTGATCGTGTGACTTCGAAATCTTTTTTAAGGCATTTATTTGTAGCTGGTGAAATGCTCGGTCCGATTATTGCTACTATTCATAATCTTTCTTTTTTTATGGAATTAGTTAGAGAAGCTAGAAGACGTATCATGGAGGGTACATTTAGTCAGTGGTATGAAAAAGCTGCTCAACGCTGCATGCAGAAGTTGTGATTATGAAAAAATTTGATTGGTATATTTTTCGACGCTTTTTCCTTTCTTTCGTTCTTGCAATCAGTTTATTGGTTTTAATTATAGTTTTATTTGATCTGTCTGAAAAGATCGACAGGTTTATTGAAAAAAAAGCACCTTTTTCTGAAATTTTATTGGTATATTATTTCAATTTCATACCTTACTTCGTAAATCTTTTTATTGCTTTATTTGTCTTTATTACCGTAATTTTTGTTACGTCAAGAATGGCTATGCATGGAGAAACAGTTGCCATATTTACCAGTGGGGTAAGTTTTAATCGCTATCTACGTCCCTTTTTATGTGTAGCTTTTCTACTTTTTGTTTTTTCACTTTATCTCCAAAACTTTGCCATTCCTCCCGCCAATAAAAAACGTTTTGATTTTGAATGGAAATATATTAAACGTAATAAACCTTTTGGTTCTTTTAATATTTACATGCAATTAAGTCAAAATACGTATTTTTCACTTGAAACCTATTCATTTTCAAGTAATATCGGATACATGTGTTACATTATACAGATGGATTTTGAAAAAGGATTGCATAGAATGGTTTTTGCTCAAACCATTAGTTATGACACATCTGATGGAAAATGGATACTGATGAATGGATATGAAAGAACAATCGGACCACGAGAGGAGAATATATATTCATTTGAAAAAAAAGATAGCGTTCTTCCACTTCATCCTCGGGAGCTTCATAAGGACTTTGAAAACACGGATGTAATGAATTTTTTTCAACTTGAACATTTCATAGAAAGGCAAAGAGAAAGAGCTTCCGATCGAGTTCCAGCTTTACTTGTCGAGAAACATAGAAGGTTAGCATTTCCTTTTGCTACCATTATTTTAACAATACTTGGTGTCGCAATTGGTAGCAGAAGAGTTCGAGGAGGCACTGGTTTTCATATAGGTCTTGGCCTAGGATTAAGTTTTACTTATATTCTTTTCATGCAGATTTTTAGTTCCCTAGGGATTAGTGGCGATTTGCCACCATTGATAGCTACATGGATGCCTAACATTATTTTTGCTATAGTTGCTTTGATAGCAGTCAGATTTGCACAGAAGTAAAATTATTTTATGCTTGCACTGGCGGTATTTTTGCTTACCTGAGTAAGAATGAAATTTGTCAAGTATGGGGTTTCATTTTCCCAAAAATGGTAGTTGTGTTTTTCACCTTTGACAAAGCGATATTGGATGTTGCAGCCATAATGAAGTAGTATGCGCACTAGGGTATCTGATTGCACAACAGAAACAACAGGATCATCCATTCCGTGAGCTACATAAAGAGGAGGGAGAAAACAATCCTTGTAATAACTCATTTTTCTTATGAATTCCCGTAAGAGATTGTCTTTACCTTCCCAACGATTGGGAAAATGTTCATAATTGCCATAATGATAGATCATTAAATTGTCGTTTGGATTGAGGGTTTGGTCATAATCACCCGACAAAAGACCTACACCTGAAAAGAGAAAGGGTTCTTCAAGCAAAAGAGCAAAAGCTCCACGTGCACCGGTAGAAAGACCAATAATAAAATTATTGTCTCCTTTTTTAAATAAATTGATAGTATCCTGTAAATATGGAATCACTGTATCCTTAAGCCAACTTAACAGAGGTTGATGCTTGAAAACAGGAAGTGTTTCCTTGTAAGTAACCTTTGCATAGAGACTTTTACCCATGTCCGGTACTATTAAGATAAAGCCGGCATCAAGGAGTTTTTCGTCCAAAGAGGTTTCCTCAAACCATTGAAGGGGCGGAAGGTTCCAGCCATGTAGCAGTAAAACTTGTCCTTTCTTTACAAAATGTGAAGGGAAAAATATATAAATTTTTCTTGTGGTTTGTTTCCAAGAAATATTTAACGTGAGCTTATTAACATGAGATTTGAAGAATCGTGTATGCTGAAACTCAATTCCTTTCAAACCTTCAAATGTACCCAACTTATGACAAGCTGAAAGCAACAAAATGACACTAAAAATTGGAAAAAACCTGAATTTCATAAAGCATGTTTCAATAAAAACAAAGTTATTAATTTTAGAACAAAAATGTCGGCATTTGTTCATCTTCACCTACACAGCATTTACTCAGTTCTTGATGGCGCTTGTGATATTAAACGATTATTGAATCGTGCAAAAGAACTAAAAATGCCAGCTGTGGCTCTAACTGATCACGGCAACATGTACGGAATACTAGAATTTTTCCTGCATGCTAAAGAATATGGAATTAAACCTATTTTGGGAGTTGAGACTTATGTAGCAAGAAAATCCATATATGACAAAATTACTCGTGAAGATAGAAGTGGATTTCATCTCATATTACTAGCTAAAAACTACACTGGCTATCAGAATCTATCACAATTGATTACCATTGCGAATCTTGAAGGTTTTCATTATACGCCACGTATAGATAAAGAGTTGTTGGAGAAATATCATGAAGGTATCATTGCTACTTCAGCTTGCTTGGGTGGTGAAATTGCATGGTCAATACTACACAAAGGCGAAGATGAAGCCATGAGAGTTGCAACAGAGTACAAGGACCTTTTTCAGGATGATTTCTACCTTGAATTAATGGATCATGGATTGTCTGATCAGCAAACGGTAAATCGTGCTATTCTTAACATTTCAAAAAAATTAAACATTAAAGTGATAGCCACCAATGACGTACATTATATTTTCAAGGACGATTTTAATGCTCACAGTGCGTTGATTAAGATTAACACCAATAGAGAAGACGACGAACAACTTCAATATACAGGTCAAGAATACCTCAAAACTTACGAAGAAATGTATGAGCTTTTCAAGGATATTCCAGAAGCTTTAAAAAATACGCTTGAAATTGCCGAAAAAGTGGAGGATTATAGCATTTTGCACGAAGTACAATTACCAGAATTCCCACGTCCCTCATCTTTTAAATCCGATGATGAATATCTAGATTATCTTACATGGAAAGGAGCACGGAATAAATATCAGCATTTATCTCCTGAAATTGAAGAAAGAATACAATTTGAGCTAGATATCATTAAGAAAATGGGATTTGCTGGTTACTTTTTGATAGTTCAAGATTTTATTACGTATGCTCGGAGTAATGGCATTCTCGTAGGTCCTGGGCGTGGTAGCGCAGCAGGTTCTATTGTGGCTTACTGTCTCGGCATTACCAACATTGATCCACTTAAATACAAGTTACTCTTCGAGCGTTTTTTAAATGTCGAACGCATCTCTATGCCAGATATTGATGTGGATTTCGATGATGTTGGCAGAGATGATGTGATACGTTATGTTGCTGAAAAGTATGGTCATGATAAAGTTTGTCAGATTGTTACTTTCAATAAGTTAGCTGCACGTTCGTCCATACGAGACGTTGGAAGAATATTAAAACTCGAGCAAAGTATTATTAATCAAGTAGCTAAGCTTGTTCCTTCGATCCCCAATGCCACTATTGATATGGCATTTCAAAACAAAGACTTTGTTGATCTCTACGAGAAAGATGAAAGAATCAAAAAAATGGTTGACATAGCTCGAGTTCTTACGGGTAATGTAAGAGGCACTGGTGTACATGCTTGTGGTGTGATTATTGGCCGAGAGCCCATATGGAAATTTGCACCCCTTGCACGCTCGAAGGAATCCATTCTTCCTGTAGTGCAGTATGAGGGAAGTATAATAGAAAAAGTTGGATTACTTAAAATGGACTTTTTGGGACTAAAAACTTTGACTATCATTAAAAGAACTCTTGAAATTATCCATGAAAAGTATCATCAACAAATAGATATTGACAAGATTTCTTTTGATGATCAGTTAACTTGGCAACTCTTTCAGAGAGGAGAAACCATAGGTGTTTTTCAGTTTGAATCTGATGGAATGAGGTCATGGCTCAGGGAATTAAAACCAACTCAAATGGAAGACCTTATCGCTATGAATGCACTCTATCGTCCTGGGCCCATGAACTACATACAAACTTACATCAATAGAAAACACGGAAAAGAAAAGGTAGTATATCCCCATCCATTTGCAAAAGAAATACTTGAAGATACGTATGGCATCATGGTGTATCAGGAACAAATCATGCTTCTTTCCCAAAAAATGGCCGGATTTAGTAAAGGAAAGGCTGATGAACTGCGGAAGGCTATGGGGAAGAAGAAAAAAGATATTATTGAGCACCTGGAAAAAGACTTTATTGAAGGTTGTAAGCAAAACGGAATTTCGGAAGATATTGCTAGAACAGTATATCAAGATATGGCAAAATTTGGCGAATATGGATTTAATCGCTCACATGCCACTGTCTATTCTGTCCTCGCTTATCAGACAGCATACCTGAAAGCCCATTACCCAGAAGCTTTTATGGCATCATTACTTGATCAAAATCTTACCGATTCAGATTCCATGATCAAATATTTATCGGAAGCCCAAAGAATGGGAATTACTGTATTAGGTCCTGATGTAAATGAAAGTGATTTGGGTTTTACGGTTGTTCGGGAAAAAACCATTCGTTATGGTTTGAAAGCTTTGAAAAATGTAGGCGAAGCCGCTGCTATGGCAATTATCCAAGAAAGAAATGAACATGGAAAGTTTACTAGTTTGGTAAATTTTTTCAAAAGAGTATCAAAGCTTGTCAACAAACGAACCATTGAATCGCTCGTGCTTACTGGTTGTTTGGATAATTTCGGGGCTCACAGAGCACAATTTTTTTATCAGTCATCTAGCAATGAGCCAACTTTGCTCGAAAAACTCATGAAATATGGGCAAAAACAAACCGAATCTACGCTTTCTTTGTTCGATACCGTTGATGAGCATTCGACTGAAGATATACAACTACCTCTTTGTCCATCTTGGTCAAAGGAGGAAATACTGAAAAAAGAATTTGAAGTAGCCGGTTATTACATTTCAGGACACCCCCTTGATGAATATGCGTCTTTTATTCATTCATGGGTGGAATATCCACTAAAATACTTATCTGAAAACATAGAAGATATTGAAATTGGCAAATTGCTAATTATCATGGGGCTTGTTACACAAGTTCAAAAAAGATTTGACAAAAATGGAGCCTCTTATTTGAGTTTCTCATTAAGTGACTTTTCTGGTCAATATAACTTTAGATTGTTCAAGGAAAAAATGGAAAGTTTTCAGCATTTAGTTAGGGAAGATGCTAAATTGCTTATTATTGCAAGCATTGAAAATAATCGACAGGGACATGACTTACAGATCTTGCATATCTCAACCATAGATGAGTTTATACAGTTTGGCATTAAAAAGGTCATTTACCATATACCCCTAAGTAGGGCTAGAAGATCACTTGCTGATCAGATGTTGAATATTCTTAAGGAATATCAAGGAAACATCGAATGGGGTATTTTTGTCTATGATGATGAATGGAAAAAAGGAATAGGGACATATCTTTCAACTTATAAAATTTCTTTTAAGGGAATGGAGGAATTTAAAAAAATGGATTGGGCACAAAAATGTGAAATTTATACGCTAGCTTTGTCCAAACCCATTGAAATAAACACTCAGACAAAACCAAACATGAGCGAATTCGAAGATGAAAACAGTGAATAAATCAACATATGGTTAAATTTTATTTTGAACAAAACGGTTCAATGATTGAAATGGAAGTCAAGCCAGAAGGTAATCTGGCGCTTCTAGCTTTGGGTTATGAGGGCGTTTTGGCTTGGAAAGCTGTAAGACGAGCTCATGGCTTGCCTGATATGGCCAATCCCGAAACACCTTTACATTTTGATGCTATTGACCGAAAAAAAAACAACAATGGAAAAAAATAAAATTCTTCTTATCGGTGTCGATGCTGCAGACTGGAAAGTCTTAAATCCCATGATAGATGAAGGCTTGCTGCCTACTTTTCAGAAAATTATAGAAGAGGGAACCAGCGGAAATATAATGACGTTGGATCCTCCTCTTTCACCAATGCTATGGACCTCTATTGTTACGGGCAAACGAGCTGATAAACATGGGATTCTTGGATTTCTTGAATTAGATCCAATCAGTGCTTCTGTGAGGAACATTTCATCTGGCTCACGAAAGACTCGTACGATATGGAATATTCTTCATTATGCAGGCTATCGGCAAGTTGTCGTCAATTGGTGGCCTAGTCATCCGGTGGAGCCCATTCGAGGTTATATGGTTTCCCATCATTTTAACACACCTATCATGCGACCTGGTGAGTTATGGAAAGTACCTGCCCATAGTGTTCATCCTCGTGAAATGGTTGCTGAGTTATCATCCCTTCGAATCCATCCTGCTGAATTATCTGATCAGCACATCCTGCCTTTCATCCCTATGGCTCATAAAGTTAATCAGGAAGAAACTAACAGCATCGATGCTTTAGCTAAAATAATTGCTGAAAACTCTACAACACATGCTATAGCCACTTACCTCATGGATAAGGAACCATGGGATTTCGTTGCCATATATTTTGATCTGATTGATCATTTGGGACATGGTTTCATGAGATTCCATCCACCTCGTCATCCATCTGTTCGTATTGAAGATTTTGAGATATACAAAGATGTCATACGTTCTGGATATCGTTTTTTTGATATGATGCTTGAACAATACCTCAAAAGAGTGGATAATAATACTCTATTAGTAATTGTTTCAGATCATGGCATGTATTCAGATATACTAAGACCCATGAGATTACCTAAATTCAAGGCTGCTCCTGCTCTAGAACATCGTGCACTTGGTATGGTGTGTTTTTATGGTAAAGGTATTAAAAGGGATGAAAGAGTCTATGGAGCAACATTGCTAGATATAGCGCCAACTTTATTAGCTTATGCCGGAATTCCTATTGGGAAAGATATGGATGGACGTGTTCTAATGGAAATTTTTGAACATCCACCACGGGTAGATTACATAGATTCATGGGATCAAGTTGCTGGTGATTTTGCCGAACTTCCTGAACATTTTCGATGGACTGATGAAAATCCTATCGAGGCCATAGAACAACTGGTTGCTCTCGGTTATATTGAAAAACCTGATGAAGATGCCATCAAAGCAAGAAAAAAAATTTGGATAGAAAATCAATTTAATTTGGCACGTGTCTATATCAGTAAGTTTGAATATGACAAAGCTAAGCAAATCCTAGAAGAGCTTGTCAAAGATGAATTAGCCACTATTGATATTCATCTAACTCTTTTTCAAGTTTACCTTTCAATTGATCCAAACAAGGCCAATGATATTCTTGAACGGATAAGCAAAATTGTCGATGATGAGACTGCGTCTATGCTTAATTTTTCGCTAATGAAAGCCAAGGTGTATATGGCTCAAAATAATCTTATAGCTGCGGAAACGATTTTGCTCGATATGATAAAAAATAAAAACTTTACACCTTCTACTTTACGAGAATCGGGTAAATTGCTCTTTCAAACAGGAAGATTTAATGACTCTATTAAAGCATATCAATATGCCTTGGAACTTAATTCAGATGATCCTCTTGCCTTATTTGGTTTAGCTCAAAATTATTTCATGCTTGGATGGTATGAAGAAGCTTCTGATTATTGTTTAGATGCTTTGGGGATTTTGTATTATTTTCCCCAAGCACATTATTTGCTGGGAAGATCATTGATGGAATTGGGTAGGTATGAAGAAGCAGCAAAGGCTTTAGAAAAATTTGTTTCTATGTTGCCAACACATGTTTCGGCTCGTTCATTCTTGATAAAAATTTATCGAGACTTGTTACACAAGCCAGAAATGTGCGAAATGCATCAAAAATATGTAGAAGGCTTTTTCAAGGGTAGAATAGTTGTTGTATCTGGCTTACCTAGATCTGGTACCAGTCTCATGATGCAAATGCTCGAAGCGGGTGGTATGCGAATCCTTACAGATAATTTGAGAAAACCTGATGAGCATAATCCTCGTGGGTACTATGAATATGAACCTGTTAAAAACCTTCACAAAGACAATTCTTTCATGAAAGAAGCCATCGGAAAAGCTGTTAAAATAATTGCTCAATTATTGCCATATATTCCACTTGATTATAAGTACAAAATAATTTTTATGCATCGAGACATGAACGAAATATTGCAATCTCAGCAAAAGATGCTAGGTAGAGATCCTTCCATTTTTCCTTCAGGTCTTGCCAATATCTTTCAAAAGCAACTTCAGGTGGTCGACAACTGGATAAAAGAGCATCCCGAATTTGAGATTCTTCATGTCAATCATCAAGACGTTATAAAGCAACCGTTTGCTGTAGCTAGTAAAATCAATGAGTTCCTCGATTATTCTCTTGATACGTATAATATGATAAAAGTAGTAGATCCTAACCTTTACCGGAATAAAGCCATATAATAAGTTGCATAATCCAAAAAAATACCACATATTTGCATAAAATTAGATATCATGAATATACAGGAATATATTGAAATTAATCAAGAGTTTTTTCTTAATAAATTATTTCAACTTCTGCGGATAGATTCTGTTAGTAGTGATCCTGCAAGAAAACATAAAATGCAAGAAGCCGCTCAGTATTGGGCCGAACTTATAAGGGAATTACATCCCGATAAAGTAGAAATACATCAAACTTCTGGGAATCCCATTGTTTATGCTGAAAAAATCATCAATACTTCATATCCAACAGTCATTGTTTACGGGCATTATGATGTTATGCCTGAGGATCCCATCGATCTTTGGGTTAGTCCTCCCTTCGAGCCCGAAATTAGAGATGGGAAAATTTATGCTCGTGGAGCTGATGACGATAAAGGTCAAAGCTTTATTCATTGGATTGCATTACGTTATTTGCTCGAAGAGAACAAACTTAACTGTAATGTTAAATTTATATTGGAAGGTGAAGAAGAGGTGGGCAGTACTTCTCTTTCTACATGGCTAGATGAACATAAAGAAAATATTAAAGGCGATGTAGTCCTTGTGAGTGATACGGGAATGATAGCACCCGATGTTCCTACCATTACCATGGGGCTTCGTGGGTTGACTTATTTGCAGGTTGAAGTAACTGGGCCTAATCGCGACCTCCATAGTGGTCTTTTTGGAGGAGCTGTGGCAAATCCGATCGTTATCCTTTCACATATCTTAAGCCGGATGATTGATCTCAATGGGACGATAACCATTCCCGGTTTTTATGACAAAGTGATGAAAGTGAGCGAAGAGGATAGAAAAAAATTGAACAAGGTTGCTTTTTCTGAGGATAATTACAAACAGGCCCTTGGAGTTCGTGAATTGTTTGGAGAAAAAGAATATACCGTACTTGAAAGAACAGGTATTCGTCCATCATTTGATGTCTGTGGCATCTGGGGTGGATATACCGGAGAAGGTGCTAAAACCATTATACCGTCCAAGGCCTATGCTAAGATTTCTGCACGTCTTGTTCCTTACCAGGATAACAAAGAAATAGCTCAACTCATTAAAGAATACATCGAAAAACTGGCACCTTCATCTGTGACCGTTAAAGTTGACATTTTACATGGCGGTCAACCCTACGTGATGCCCTCGGATCATCCTGCTTATCTTGCAGCCGAACTGGCTTTGAAAGATGTTTTTGGGAAAGATCCTGTTCACCTTCGTTCAGGTGGTAGCATACCTATCATTGCTACCATCGAACAAAAACTAGGTATTAAATCTCTTCTTATGGGTTTCGGACTTGAAAGCGATGCTGTACATTCTCCAAACGAAAACTTTCCGTTGAACAATTTATGGAATGGAGTAAAAAGTATCGTGGCTTTCTATTTGCATTTTCCCCGCATTATGCATGAAAAATAAATGTTTCATCGTCTGTTTTTTTGTTTTTTTCCAACTATGGCCGCAGTTCTACAATGGCTATGACTTGATTTTTGGACGAAGTCGGACACAATACACTCAAAAATATATCTGGAGTCAATGGCGAACATCCCATTTTGACGTTCTTTTTTATCAAGGCGAACGCTCACTTGCTCAATACGTTATTCAAGTAGCTTATCAAGAAATTAAGGATATTTCTTTCTTTCTCGATTACCTACCTGAAAAAAAATTTTTTTTTATAATTTTTTCAAACAAAAATGACTATTTTTCTAGTAATGTAGGTTATTCATCGCATGAATCCATTAACACAGGGGGCAAGACCCAAATCGTTAGCAACAAAATTGCTCTTTTCTTTAACGGGAATCATGAAGATTTAAGAAGACAAATTAAAGAAGGAATAGCTCGTTCTTTGATTTTTCAATTTCTTTTTGGTGACGATCCTAACATGAATGTAAGACGTTCTCAATCTCTTTTTGTTCCTCGTTGGTTTATCGAAGGCCTTGTAAGCTACATAGTTAATGGATGGAACATGGATCTAGATTTTCGATTAAAGAATCTTTTGCATCGGAAAAAATATTTTTCCATTAATCAATTCAAAGAAGAAGAATCTTCCCTGATGGGACATGCTTTTTGGAATTTTCTTCTAACTACTTATGGCAAAAATACAATTTCAAAAGTTCTTACCTTTCTGGTAGTATCGAGAAGCTACACTACAGCATTATTATATGTTTATGGAAAGAATTTTAGACAACTTCTCAATGATTGCATGTCCTTCTACAAAACTCGTTGGAAAGAAGAAAAAAACGAATTACCTGTGAGTCAAAAGGTACTAGCTTTTAAACCCAAATTTCACGTATATCAACATCATTTAAGTCCTGATGGAAAGAAATTGCTGTTTGTAACTGATAAATGGGATAAAAAGAAAATATGGCTCATGGATTTGGATTCTCGGAAGAAAGAAAAAATTTTTAATACTGGTAAAAAATGGGTGTTAAACCAAGATTATTCTTATCCTGTTCTGGCATGGCATCCCACTTCTCGAATTGTTGCTTGGATTAATGAGGAAAAACAAAAACGATATTTGTATTTATACGATCTTGTTGAGAAAAGTTATGAAAAAATAAATATTGAACAATTTCAGAAAGTGTTAGACATTTCGTTTTCGTCCACGGGTACAACTTTGGTCATGACTGCATTGTTGGATGGGCAAGTTGACCTGTTTCTCTTTTATTTAGGCAGTAATGCTATCAAAAGACTTACTAATGACCAGTATGACGAACGATATGCTATGTTTTCACCCGATGATCGGTGGATTTGCTATGCATCTAACAAACCTATAGTTTTGGATTCATTTTCAAACCAATTACAAATGCAAAACTATGATCTATTTTTACTTAATCCTGCTTCAAAATTAATGTACAGAATTACTACTACGCAGGATACAAACGAAATCTTACCTAACTGGAATGGAAATGAAATCTTATATTTTTTTAATGATGAATATGGCTTTCAGAATATTTTTTCAGCTCGTCTAGATAGTGCTATTTTGTTTGTAGATACTGTCTTTCATTATCGTTATTTTTTTGTTCAGAAACCAGTCTCGAGGTGGAATTATCCTGTGCTAGAATGGACTTTTAAAATGCCTCAGCATTTGTTTTTGATCCAAACCCCTAAAAACAAAGAACAGCGCATAATCTCTCATCAGCAAATAAAGTCTTTTCTGGAAACTCCTTCACATGATGTGTATTCCAAACGTTTTGGTGAATCTTCTAATAAATCTCACATCCAAGAACCATCGTATCAAAAAGAGAAAATTTCTCCATTTAATTCCGATTCTTCTCAGGCAAGTGATACCAATAAAGTAAATATTTATGATTTTAAATTTAAAACACTAGCTAAAAATGTTAAACCTTCCGATAATTCTCCGTCATTTAACAATCTATCAACTTACAAGGATACTTTCATTGTTTCTAGAATACAAAATTATAATGTAGAATATTCGCTTAACAGAGTTACTACTCAAATTGCTTCCGATTATTTGGGGCAAGGATATTTACCTTTTTCGCCAGCATATTTGGATGTTCAGCTGCCTCAAACTAATGGATTCATCAAATTTGTTGCTAGTGATTTACTTGAGGATTATCGTATCATTGGTGGAGTTAAGATCAAACCATCATTGAAAGGAAATGAATATTTGCTTGCTTACGAAAATTTTAAAAAACGATGGGATTATCATTTTTCGTTCTTGTATTACAATTATTTTTTTAGAAGCGAAGAGCAGGGAGTTGAACGACATCAAGTAAGCCATTTTAGTGTAGGATCGTCTTATCCATTTTACAATTTGCTGACTTTCCGTTCTTTTTTTATGCTTCGCTATGACAATGTTGTAAAATTAGGCTATGATGATGCCAGTTTGTTAGATACAGCAAAAAAAGTGTATTGGGGAAGCCTTCGGTCTGAACTTGTATATGACAATACTATTCAGGAAATGCCTAATGTTCTCGTGGGTTGGAGGTGGAAAATATTTAGCGAATATTACCAAGGAATTCATAATAAGCTATTGAATTTAGTTACGTTTGGTGTGGATTTTCGCACGTACTTAAGAATACACAAGACCATGATTTTGGCTCATCGTTTTGCCTGGGGGACATCGATCGGATCAACCAGGCTCATGCATTTCTTAGGGGGAACGGATCAGAATATATTTGCAAAGTTCAATTCTAGAACTCCGTTTGATACAACTTACCGGTATGAATTCATGACATTCATCACTAATCTTAGAGGATTACCATTGAATTGTCGTAATGGTAATACGTTTTTCGTGCTGAATAACGAGTGGAGGTTCCCTTTTTTAAACGTATTGTTAAGAAGGCCCTTAGCTTCGAACATGTTGAATAATCTGCAAATTGTAACTTTTTTCGATCTAGGAAGTGCATACGTTGGATTAAATCCTTTCAGTGAAAAAAATACTTATAGGAATGAATATGTTGTTCAAAAACCTTTTACAATTGAAATAAAAAATTTTCGTTTCCCTATCGTAGCCGGTTTTGGTAGTGGTCTGAGAACAATGATATGGGGGTATTTCATTCGTTTTGATATGGCTTGGGGGTGGGACAATTTTCAATTTACCAAACCTGCTTATCTTTTTTCATTAGGTACAGATTTTTAACAGTATGGATAAGAATATGCTCGTTGAATTAGTTAAGAACAGATACGAAGAAGTAGTTAGTTGGAGGAGATGGTTTCATCAGTATCCTGAATTATCCGGTAAGGAAGCAAAAACGGCTGAAAAAATTTCAGAAATTCTTCATCGGCTTGGGATTCCTCATGAAAAAAATGTGGCAGGTCACGGGGTAGTTGGCCTCATTAAAGGCAGGGCAGATACTCCTTGCGTTTTACTTCGGGCTGATATGGATGCACTGCCAATTGAAGAGCAAACAGGATTAACTTATGCTTCCAAATTTAAAGGGGCAATGCATGCTTGCGGACACGATATGCATATGGCTAATCTTTTAGGTGTTGCTAGTATTTTGAACGAGCTAAAGGATCAGCTCTATGGATCGGTGAAATTGGTTTTTCAACCTTCAGAGGAGACTTTACCCGGTGGAGCTATTGCAATGATAGAAGCTGGTATTCTTAGCAATCCACAGGTACACTACGCTATAGGTTTGCATGTCATACCTGAACTCTCCTATACTACGATAGGTGTACGAGCTGGGCGATTCATGGCTGCTACAGATGAATGGTATTTGACACTACGAGGGAAAAGTGCTCATGCTGCACAACCTCAGCAGGCCGTCGATCCGCTACCTGCCGCAGCTCAAATTTTGCTTGCTATACATGGGCTAAAACACAGATTAATTGATCCTCTTCAAAGTGCAGTTATAACACCTGGGAAAATTACATCTAACGGGAGAACAAACATTATTTCAAATGAAGTCTCAATCGAGGGTACTTTCAGATGTTTTGATGAACAAGTCCGTCAAACCATTCGGAAAGAATTACCTTTACTTGTTGATAACATCGCAAAAGCATATGGAGTCGAAGCTGAATTTAAGAATATCCCGGGTTATCCAGTGTTGGTGAACGACAAAGATCTTGTCGATCTTGCCAGCGAATTTTGGCAAACTTTTTCAGATCATTTTGTTGTTAGGGAAATACCTCCTCGTCTGACGGCTGAAGACTTTGCCTATTTTTCTCAACATGTTCCTTCGTTATTTTATCGCCTTGGTGTTGCGTCTTCTGATTCGAATTCCTGTGATCCTTTGCATACGCCAACGTTTAACCCAGATGAAAAAGCTTTATATGTAGGGATGTTAAGTATGTCAAGTTTGGTGTTGCATTTACTTCGGATGTTATGAAAAAGCTTTTCATAATTTTCTCTATAGTTTTTTTTGTAGGATGTTCAAATCCTAGTAAAATAAGTACTTCTCATGGAAAGGTGATTCAGTATATTTTCACGAGCAACACTTGGGAGCCATATGATCGAATAACGCTAAAATTTGACATTCGTGATACAGGTGTCTTTAAATTCATTGGAAATTTTTATGTGAAAAATTTATTTATTCCTAATCGCATTCCTTTGGCTGTAGTTCTTCAAGTACCAGATGGTTCAACCAAATATCAGGAGGCTATTCTCGTAGTTCGCGAAAATGCAATGTTTCGGGGAGAAAGAATCAACAATAATTCTTGGAAACTAAGCGTGGAATTGATACCTACAGTAAAAATTTTTTATGTTGGGGAGCATATTCTCATGATTTATCACACCTTGCCTTTAAGCTTGGATGATGTGATGGAGAAAGTAGAAGTATGGTGTGAAAAACTCAACTAATGTCGATGGGAAGTGTAGGGCGTACGATAAATTTGCGCTTCCACTTTTTCGACCAAACAAAATAACTTGAAATCATAAAGCCAAGGATCCACCCTAGAGGAATACTCCACCAAACACCATCTAACCCTAACCATGGATGAAGTAGGTAGGCAAAGGGAATTCTACCGAACAAGAGCGAAATCATAGTGATGTACATGGGTGTCATCGTATCTCCAGCTCCTCGTAGGATGGCGATGTTCATAAACATTAAGAAGAAAATAGCATAAAATGAAAATACAATAAGAAAATATCCACTTCCAACTTTTACCACTTCTATGTCAGAGTTAAAAAAAGACATCACTTCATTTCGGAAAATAAAGCAAAAAAGGGATAGGACTAGAGCAATAGATGCTGAAATTATCGTCATACCCACATAGCCTTTTCTAATGCGATGAAAAAGTCCGATGGCACCGTTTTGAGCAACGAAAATGGATAAGCCTCCCGACAAGACAAAAGCTGGTATGGTAATGAATCCATCAATCCGTGAAGTGATCATATATGCAGCTGTGGAAGCTGAACCGTATGTGTTGATAAGATGTAACAAGGCAATGTTTCCTAGTGCTACAAAACTTTGTTGAAGCCCACTGGGGATGCCTAATTTAAGATTTAGCTTTAATAAGTCCCACCTGAAAGAAAGTTTAAAAATACGACGATTTAGAATTTCATGATGCTTATTTAAGTAAAAAATCAGCATACATAAAGATAATAGAGTACTTAAAAATATGGAAAGAGAAAGCCAGTATACAGGAAGCTGCAAAATCAAAATAAACACCACATCAAAACTAATGTTTAAAACTATTTGACTGATAAGAAAATACATGGGTGTTTTGCTATCACCCATTCCGCGCAAAATAGCAGATAATGCGTTAAACAAGAACATAACCGGAAGACTTAAACAGAACAAAACAAAGTAGGAAATTGCGTCAGAAAAAATATCTTTGGGAGTGTTCAATAATTCTAGCAATTTATGACTAAAAAGCCAACCACATGCTGAGAGAAAAATAGAAAAAAGCAATAAAAAGGACAAAATTGTGTAGGTGACTTCTTGAATTTTTATGAAATCTTTTTTTCCATAGTATTGTGCTACAATAATGGAAAGTCCGATGGTAAGACCTATGAGAAATGAAACCAAGAAAAAAATGATGGGGTAGGTAACACCAATTGCTGCTAGGGCATATTTGCCTAAATAATTACCTACGAGAAAACCGTTGACCAGAAAATAAATTTGCTGTATAATATTGCTCCAGAAAAGAGGGTATGAGTATCTAAGTATGGATTTAATTTCTTTATCTGTTGTTAAATCTATGTTACTATTCATCATCTTAGATGTAATCTTCTGCAATATCTTCTACAAAAGGCTGAATGGCTCTATTGTATATTCCTTGGACGTAGGAAATAGCCATACCGTAATTGGTGACAGGGATGCCAGCTTTGACAGCAGGTCGAAGTCTGGCAATAATTTGTCTGCGAGTTAGGACACAACCGCCGCATTGGATAACAAGCGCATACTCACATATATCTCTAGGTAGCTTATCTAGACCACTTACTACTTCGAATTCGAGCTTTTTTCCGGTGAATTGACTAATCCATCGGGGAATCTTGACGCGACCTATGTCGTCGCATGAAACTTGATGGGTGCATCCTTCCAAAAGGAGCACACGATCTCCGTCTTTTAATTTTGAAATATAGGGAGTACCTTTAAGATAATTTTGAAAATCACCCTTTTGACGAGCAAGAAGTATGCTAAAAGAAGTTAATTTAATTGACGGAGGAATAGCTGCATCTGCTTTTAGAAATGCTTGGCTGTCTGTGATGGCAAGTACAGGCTTAGGATCCATTTTTTGAATATATGCATCGACTTCTCTTTCTTTGCAAACGACTGCTATTCCGTCGTGATCTAAGACATCTCTAATTACTTGGACTTGGGGTAGAATGAGTCTTCCTTCAGGAGCTTCAATGTCAATGGGTGTAATCAGTAAAACAACATCTCCATAATTAATGAGATCGCCCACAAGGGATCTTGAACGATATGCACTTTCGGGTAAAAATTTAGCAATAGCGTCCGTGATTTCAGTAATAGAATTTTTTTGATAACTGTGTTCAATAACTATCGTTTTCCATTGAGATTCAAGAGTTGTTCTAAGTTGTGGAGACAAAGGAGATATATCGGATTTGTTATGCACAATTATGTAGGGTAACTCTTCTTCTTGACATTTTTTTATAAAACTTTCTTCTACTTCTTCAAAAGTATTATTCGTAATGACAAGAATTGCTAAATCTACCTGTGAAAGTGTTTCGAGAGTTTTCTGTACTCTTTTTTGCCCCAGTTCTCCAATATCGTCAATTCCTGCTGTATCAATAAGAACGCAGGGTCCTATTCCTTGGATTTCAACACTTTTTTTTACAGGATCGGTGGTTGTTCCAGGGACATCACTTACAATAGCAAGATTTTGACCGGTTAGAGTATTGATCAACGTGCTTTTTCCATAATTTCTTTTTCCATAAATGCCAATATGTGGCTGTGCATCTTTACCTTTCTTCATCTGGTAATATGTCTTTTATTCGATAACCAGCCTTAACAATTTGAGATGGGCTTAGCAAATTTAATAACCTCTTTTCATCTATGTAATTCAATTTTTTATTAGCTTCGATAACGTTAATTTTTTCTTTCTTCATTATTTTGGCTAGCTCTCCAGCTTTTTTATATCCAAGCAATGGAATAAGAAGTGTTACAATGGTGGGTGAATGTAAGACTTGATGATGAGAGATTTCTTCTTCAATTTTAAGGTCTTTTAATAGTAATTGTGCGAATGCTTGGCATGCATCACAGAGAAGATTTACGGATTCTATAGCCACACTACCCATCAAGGGTAAAAAAGGATTAAGGTCTGCATGGCCACGACTAGCAAGTTGACCAATTAGCACGTCATTGGTCTGAACTACTTGACTAATGAGTATGACATATTCAGCAATGACGGGATTAATTTTCCCTGGCATAATAGATGATCCTACTTGTCGAGCAGGTATGGTAAGGACTTCTTTGCCATGAAAATCTGAAGCAAAAAAGCGAAGATCATTAGCATATTTTTCAAGATTAATAGCCAATGATTTAAGGATAGCATGACCTTCTACCAATGAGTCCCAGTTTGATGTTACATCTGTTAGGTTCTCACCTCGAGCGAGAGGAACACCACTTATTTCCCTAAGTTTACTTGGAAGAAGCATAATAAAATAAGTTGGAATAGTCGCTCCAGTTCCAATAGCACCACCACCAGCATTGACAACTTTAATCCGTTCAAAAACTTTACTTACACGCCACCAATCCCTGGAAAGAGCATCGTTAAAAGTACTAAAATATAGCCCCCATGTTGATGGAATGGCTTCCTGCAATTGTGTATAGCCTATACGTAATACATGCCTATATTGCTTTTCTTTCTCTTCTCCAATAGTTCGAAGTTGATTTATAGCTTTTTCTAGTTTTTCAAGAAGTAACATTAACGCAATCTTCAATGCGGTAGGAACTACATCGTTCGTACTTTGAAAAATATTAGCATCTTCGATAGGATCTATGATGTGATATTCTCCAGCCCGATGACCAAGGAGAATTAGTGCACGATTGGTGATAATTTCATTAATGTTCATGTTAATACTTGTACCTGCCCCACCTTGAATGGCAGGGACGATAAAATGATCAAACCATTTTCCTTCAGAAACTTCTTTAGCTGCCTCAATAAGATAATGGAATTTGCTCGGATCACGCAGGTTGCGGACGAATTCAGGATATTTTTTCTTAACAGCATCAAAGTATTGAATGTAGAGTTCATAATAAGCCAGTTTGACCATTCCCATGGCTTTGTACCATTCTTGCGGAAATGACCTGTTAACACCAAAATTATTTTTGGCTCTCCAAGCATGAATTCCATATAGAGCATCGTCAGGTAATTCAATTTCACCTAAAATGTCTTGCTCTCTACGCACTTTTTTTAAGCAAACTTACTCAATTTTCAAATATACATAGCTATGAATACAAAAGGAAATTGGTGCGAATTTTAATAACTATATTTGATTTAAATAAAATTTTGTATATTTGCAGAAATCAATGATATGAAGATAGTAGTTCTTTTATGGGCCACGATCATGTTCATGGTTGCGTGTGGCGGAAAATCTCAAACTTACTCAAGTTCTCAACCATCCGGCGAGAGGTCTGAAAGCAAATCATCAAATAAAACTTCTACTCCTAAGCAAGGAGGTGAAGTGATATACCTGACCACACAGGACTTTATTGACAAAATTTTTGATTATCGAACCAACAAGCAATGGAAATTTAAAGGTAGTCGACCTTGTGTCATTGACTTTTATGCCGATTGGTGCAGACCTTGTAAGATGGTGGCCCCAATCATGCAGGAATTGGCAGTAGAATATGCAGGAAAAATCGATTTTTATAAAGTAAATACAGACAAAGAAAGAGAACTAGCAGCTGTTTTTGGTATCCAAAGCATTCCTTCTATTCTATTTTGCCCTCTTAACGATAAGCCTGTCATGGCCATAGGAGCTTATCCCAAAGAGGAATACGTTCGCATGATCGAAGAAGTTTTTTATTCAAAAAAATAAATTTATGGTTGAATATTTGACAGCAGAAACTTTTAAACAAAAAGTTTTCAATTATGATTCCAACAGTGAATGGAAATTTGAAGGCGACTTGCCATGTATCGTTGATTTCTATGCTGATTGGTGTGCACCATGTAGAATGGTATCTCCCATACTTGAAGAATTAGCAAAAGAATACGAAGGAAAGATTCGTATTTACAAGGTTAATACTGAAGAACAACAAGAACTAGCTTATGTTTTTGGAATTCAAAGTATTCCCTCTCTTCTATTTTGTCCTAAGGATGGCGATCCTCAAATAGCAGTAGGTGCATTGCCAAAACAAACATTCATAGAAGTCATAGAAAGTTTTCTTTTAAATAGTAAACCATCAACTGCAGATTGAACTATAAGTTACGCTAAAATTAAATAAAAAAGCTGCCACTGTGGCAGCTTTTTTATTTGAAAGGATATAGGTCACGTTACAAGATTACCTTTTTCATTATCTGTGAATTGCCTGTATTGATGATCACATTGTAAATTCCTTTTTCAAGAGAAGAAGCATCAAGAATAGTTGATAATTGAGAAATAGTTTCCTCCATGACCTTTTCACCAAGATTATTGTACACTGTTATGGTTCCTTCGATCATTTGAGATAAGTGAACGTAGATTTTGCCCATAGAACCGTAAATTTTAGAATTTTGCAACACTTGATCATCAGTTTGAGTAACAGTAGTTTGTCCTGCCTTTAATCCTGTGTTAGGGGTTTGACGATAAGCCCAGTCTTTCAGTGTCATGCCACTTACGTCATCGTTCACATTAACTCTGATCCAGCCGTAGTGAATATTAGCACCAATCTGGAATTTAATTCCCAAGTAATGATCTTGTCCGTCAGCAAAATTTCCGTATTCGGTGCCATTATAAGTAGAGGCGAAAAATACACGACTTCTAGGATCTACACCACCAGGACAAACCCAGTTTGCTGAAGCATTGATAGAATCACCGGCATTTAATGCTATACCATACCAATTCCATGCTGCCCAACCCGCTTCTCCAATAGCCATATTACCTATATTCAGTGGAGCAATGAAGAGTTGATCATTTTGATAACCATTAAAACGAAGAAACATCATGTAATAGTCCATTGTTCCATTGTTATCAAGATCAAGTGCTAAACTGTCATTTGGATTAAAAGTTACATCAGGATTAACGTCGTGGTAAACAATTTGTGCATTTGCAAGACTTGCACTTGCCAATGCGGCTGCAGAATAAGCAGCCATCTTTTTCAATGTAGAATTTTTCATATTTTACATTTTCATGAGACAAATATAATAAAAAAATTTTTTTAGTTTTTGCAATATTAAAATACGCATTTTCTACTATAAACTCTGAAGTGATGAGTGATCTAAATATTTGTGAAGTACAACATAATAATATTATTGATTGCCTTTTTCTTAACCCATTATTTCTATGGACAGGGAGACAAGTATACTATTGCTGAAAACAATGTACATTCAACTTACGATTGTCTGTTTAAGTTAGATGATGAAATATCAAAAAAACCATCAGATGATCAACTATACCATAAAAGATCACTTATATATCTCTCGCTTAACGAATATGAAAAAGCACTCAATGATATAAACATGGCTATTAACCTCAATAGCAATTCAGATGATTATTATTATGCTAAAAGCATGATTTATTACTTCAAGGGTTATTACCAAAATGCATTAGAAAATATCACTATAGCATGTAATTTGGAAAAAAACGAGAAAAATCTTTATTTCATGTCACTTGTTTATGCTAAAATGGGAGATTACAGAAATGCCGTTCATACTATCAATGAACTTTTATACATAAACCCCAGATGTGATTATTGTTATTTGCAGAAAGCAATATGGGTAAATAAGTTAAATATGTATTATGAGGAAATATTGAATTACCAATATTATCTTGCTATTACCCATGATGAAATTAATAGAAGTATTATTTCTAAAAGAATAAAGACTTTGCGGAAAGATGAATATTTCAAAAAACTTTATAAAGCTGTGCGTTCTGAAATAAAAGAGAAAGGATATCCTTGGGATCAGTGAGAAGTTGTTGAATCTGATTGAGTGATAAATTCAGTTGCAGCTTTTTTGCTGTGGGTAAGATCTTGTTCTTCTTTTTTGATACTATCTTCAAAAAATTTAATTTCTTTTTGTTCTTTTTCCCTTTCATTGCAAGAAAAAAAGGAGATGCATACAAACAAAAGGAGGAGATATCTTATCCTATTCATTTTTTCTCAAAAATATAATTTTTTTTGCAATGCTTACTTACGATATTTGTTCCTAGCGTGTTTTTAATTTTAATTATATTTGTAAAAAATATTGGATATGAAAAATATTTTTATCTGGTTTTTTTCGTTTTTGCTTTTTGCTAATCAAATTTATTCCCAGTCAGTCATGAGGGATAAAGCCAAGAATGTTATTAATCGAACGGCATTTGTTATATATACTGCTCACAAAGCCACTGTAGCTCATAAGGTTTATACAGGAAATCTTCAGCGGGCACTTCTTCATCAGAAGATAGCTATAAAAATGTATACTGAAGAGAAGTACGGGAAAGCCATTGCACATAGCATCCGGGCAAGAGAATTAGCTATTAGACATATTTTAACCAATAATGAACAAATTCCTCAGGGCTACGAAATTTTGCCAGATGAGAGAGTTCCCATGGATGAAAATACCAATCGTGAGCTTGATGATGAAGCCAATACTTTCTTAAAGCAAAATCCCGTTCTTTCCGACAAAGAACTTTCAGAAAAACCTCTTTCTGAAAAGCTCGAAGTCCAATAAGACTTATTTATTTTTTATGATTTACTATGCACGTGAAGTGCAGGTAGGTGATATAGTCATTGGTGGTAATCGTTCGATTGTTGTTCAATCCATGACTAATACTTTTACTGATGATGCAATTTCCACAACGAGGCAAATTATTGATCTTGCTAAAGTTGGTTCTAAACTCGTTCGTCTCTCTATCAGAAATACCAAGGATGTTCAAGCTCTTCCTAAAATTCATGAACAGTTAAAACAAAAGGGTGTTAAAATACCTCTAGTAGCTGACATTCATTTTAATCATGAGCTTGCTATTCTTTCCGCTCCATATGTACAAAAAGTACGTGTAAATCCAGGGAATTTTTTCATTCTGAAATCGAAGGATGAATTATATTCAGAATCTGACTATAAAAATGAGTTAGAAGCTATTGGTGAAAGATTTGTTCGTTTGATTCAAGAATGCCGCAGACATGGAACTGCTATCCGGATCGGTGTAAATGGTGGGTCATTACCCAACAGGATACTTCAAAGATACGGACATACTCCTCAGGCCATGGTACAAGCTATGCTTGAGTTTGTTTCTATGGCTCATCAAGAAGATTTTCATCATGTGGTTGTTTCTATAAAGGACTCCAATGTTATAAAGACTATAGATGCCAATCGATTGTTGGTTCGTGAGTTCATAAAGGCAGGTTATGATTATCCCATTCATTTGGGTGTGACTGAAGCAGGAAGTGATCTAGAAGGTATTATAAGATCTGCTATAGGAATTGGCACCTTATTGGCTGAAGGGATTGGTAATACTATACGAGTATCTTTGACAGGTTCTCCGGTAAAAGAAATACCTGTGGCGTATGAAATTATTCGCAGCTCACAAAAAAATTATATCGATAGCAGTTTAAATCAGAAGTATCTCAATTTAAATTCATATCAGTCTTTGCCTGAGTTAAATTTGTGCAGCAATTACGAACAAGTCCCTCTTGTATCCTCATTAAAAGATATCCGAATGCTTTTAGTGAATAATCCATCACTCGAAGGAGTTCGAGTTAGTAATGATTTGAAAAATGAAGTTGATATTTCTATTGTTCTCGGTGAAGTATTGATGAAATTCCCACTTGCTTGCATAGTAGATGAAAGAGAGAATTTGACAGATTATTATCGTTTACTTTTTCAAGTCACTGGAAGAAATATTAATGGTGCTGAATTCATATCCTGTCCATCTTGCGGCCGTACGACTTTTGATATTGAAACTATGACAAAGCAAGTAAAAAACACTTTTTTTTCTTATAAAGGATTAACATTTGCTGTAATGGGTTGTGTGGTAAACGGACCTGGTGAAATTTCTCGAGCCGATTATGGAATATTAGGTTCTAAATCAGGCTATGTTCATTTATATGCTCATGGAAAGATAATCATAAAAAACGTACCCGAACGTGAAGCAGTTAAATTATTAAAAGAAATTGTTGATCGTGAAACAAAATATCATTCTTCTTCAACTGCTTCGTCGTAGTTAACAGTTTTAATGATATTACCTTTTTCATCGTAAAATTTCCACTCTTTAATTCGCTTATAGTTTCCTTCAGCAGCATTATACATTCGCAGTCCTTCTTCTTTCACTTGACCGTTTTTGTAAAACTTTTTAGAAAGGTATATTCTTTTTTTGTGATCAACAATTTCTAATATGCTTTGGGGAGATCCATTGGAATAATAAAAATTAAATTTTATGTAGTATTTTAGAGAATTATCATATTCTTCGATGTATTCAACATTTCCATTAGGATAATATTCTATGGATTTAAAAGGTTGATTTTTCTTAAATTCTATCTTTGAACGTAATGTGCCGTCTTTGTAGTAGGTAATAAGTTCAGTACGTGTTGGGGAGATGACAGTAAACTTTCTTTCTAATTGTCCGTTTTCATAGTAGTTTTCATACCCCATAGTAATTTTACCATTTTCATAGAATCCTTTATGTTTTAATTGACCATTTGAATAATAATCTTTTATCCATCCCTTACATGGTTTTTTATCACATAAACGAATAGAGTCATTTATTGTGTAAATGTTAAATTTTTCATATTCGAAAATAGGAGCTTCTACATGCCATTCGTATTCTTCTACGTTTTCAAACCAATCATCTACTTGAGCAGTGCTTATGAAGAAAATAGAAAACACTATAACAAAAGGAAAAAATTTCATATGTCTATAATTTTTCGCATTTCTTGAACAATTTTCATAGCATTATTTCTTGCTGATAGTGCAAAAGAACTTTCATTACTTGCAAATATAATGCTTCTTGAAATATTAATCAAGATATTAGCGTGTTCAGGATGAAAAGTTTTTTCTAATACTTTCTGAAGATCACCACCTTGTGCTCCAATACCAGGGATAAGGAGAAAATGATGTGGGGCAATTTTACGAATCTTTGCTAAGTATTCTATTTGCGTGGCACCAACGACCAACATGGTGTTATCTATATTGCCCCAACTAATTGCTTTTTCTGTTACTACTTCAAAAAGCAATTTTCCATTTTGTAGAGGTATTAATTGAAAATCTTCTGCACCAGAATTGGAAGTAAGTGCTAGTATGATTACCCATTTACCTGGATATGAAAAAAAAGGATCAATGGAATCTTTTCCAAGATATGGAGAAACCGTGACGGCATCAACATTTAAACCTAATTTATCAAAAAAAGCTTTGGCATATTGTTGAGAGGTATTGCCAATGTCAGCTCGCTTTGCATCGGCAATGATAAATACATCTGAAGAAAGAGAACGAATATATGAAACTGTTTTTTGCATAATATCCCATCCTTTACTGCCAAGTGCTTCGTAAAAAGCAGTATTAATTTTGTAAGCAACTGAAAGGTCTATGGTTGCATCAATGATCTGACGATTAAATTCGAGGACATCACCTTTGAGGGATAGTGGTAGTTTGGTTACATCAGCGTCAAGTCCTACGCAAAGGACGGATCTTTTATTAAAAATGTTTTTTATAAGAGTTTCTCTATTCATAGATTTCGAATGTTTTTAATTTTTCTGCATTTTCTGCAATTTGAAGAGCATCTATAAGTTCGTCAAGATTTCCATCCATGATGGATTGCAAATTATAAATCGTAAGTCCTATTCTATGATCTGTAACTCTGTTTTGAGGAAAATTATAAGTACGGATCTTTGCTGATCGGTCTCCGGTGGAAACCATAGTTTTTCTTTGCTTTGCTATGTTGTCAAGATATTTTTTGTATTCTAATTCAAAAACTCTGCTTCGAAGAATTTTGAGAGCTTTTTCAAAATTTCGAATTTGACTTCGTTCGTCCTGACAGCTCACAACGATGCCGGTAGGAATGTGAGTTAGTCTTACGGCTGAGTAGGTCGTATTGACAGATTGACCTCCGTGACCTGACGAGCAGAAAGTCTCTTTTTTTATTTCATTTTCCTTAATTTCAACATCGAATTCATCGGCTTCGGGAAAAACAACAACAGATGCTGCAGAAGTATGAATACGACCTTGAGCTTCTGTCTCAGGCACGCGTTGCACACGATGAACACCTGACTCAAACTTCAACGTGCCGTAGGCATGGTCTCCTATGATATTAAATATAATTTCTTTGAATCCTCCTTTAGTACCTTCAGTAAAGTCAACCACTTCATATTTCCATTTGTTCTTTTCTGCATACCTGGTATACATTCTAAAAAGGTCTCCTGCGAAAAGACTAGCTTCATCGCCCCCTGTACCAGCACGAATTTCAATGATGGCATTTTTCTTGTCTTGAGGGTCTGCTGGGAGAAGTAAGATTTTGATTTCGTTTTCCAGTATCTCTTTTTTACGACTGAGCTCATCTATTTCTGCTCGAGCAAGCATTCTGAGCTCCTCATCTTTTTCATTGATAAGAATGTCTTTGCTAGCAGCGAGATCTGATAAAATTTTTTTGTAGTTGAGGTAGGCATTTGCTATAGGTTCAAGTTCCTTATATTCTTTGTTAATGGAAATGAATTTTTTAATATCCTGAATTATGACGGGATCGTTTAATTTTTCCTGTAGTGCTAGATATTTTTTGTATAAGTCTTCTAATTTGTCAAGTAAATTCATAGATTTTTTTCTTTAAATATTTCACCTTTGCAAGTTTTCAGCAAAATGGCAGGTTTGTCAAATGGTTTACAATACCCAATAATTTGAGCATCAATGCCTACATCTTGTGAGATGGAAATAATGCGTTGAGCAGTTTGTTCTTGGCAGAAAATTTCGAGTCGATGTCCCATATTGAAGGTGGAATACATTTCTTCAAGTGTTGTTCCGCTTTCCATGATTAACTGGAAAACAGGTGGAATTGGAAAGAGATTGTCTTTGATGACCATAAGGGATGGGATGTATTTAAGTGTTTTGAATTGGCCTCCTCCTGTGCAATGCACCATGCCATGTATATCTTTTCTATGATAACGGAAAATAGTTTTGAAAAGTGGAAGATAGGTACGAGTAGGGGATAAGAGTAGTTTTCCTATGTTGAGCCCAGGGATTGGAGATGGATCAGTGAGAAAGTAATGACCATTGTATGCATAAGGAGTTATAGAAGGATCGTAAGATTCAGGAAACATTTCTCCAATGCTTTTGTTTAATAAATCATGTCTGGCCGAGGTAAGACCGTTACTGCCGATGCCGCTATTGTACTCATCTTCCCAGGCTGATTTTCCGAAAGATGAAAGTCCGACGATAACATCACCTACCTGGATGTTAGAATTTTGTATAATATTTGTTTTTTCAATAAAGCCAAGAGCATTAGCATCTACTACGATGGTACGAACCAAATCTCCAATATCTGCAGTTTCTCCACCAGTTAAAATAATCTCTATGCCGAACTTGGCCATTTTTTCTTTGAAACGAATGTTTCCTTCTATAATTTGTTCTATAACTTCGCTGGGGATAAGATTTTTATTGCGTCCAATGGTAGAACTAATAAAAAATCTATCTGCCATTCCAACACAGATCAAATCGTCGGTATTCATCACAATAGCATCTTGAGCTAAGCCTTGCCAAACTGAAATATCACCAGTTGTTTTCCAATAAACATAGGCTAGGGAAGATTTGGTGCCTGCTCCATCGGCATGCAGTGAAAGTAAAACATTGCTGGAGTATTCATAAAGTCTACAAAAGGTATGAGGAATTCCTATTTGAAGATTCTTAACAGCATTTTCAACCTCTTCCTTTTCAGAAGAAACACCTCTTGCTTTATATTTATTAAAAGTCATCTACGCAACATAATTTGTTGCGAATTTACGAAATTCTTACTCTTTAATAATCTGGATTTGAGGTGTAACGGGTTTATTTTTTTCGCCTTTTGGTACGTAATCTGTGCGAACAATTTGAAAAGTTGTACGGCGATTAAGTTGATGAGCTGCTTCTTGTTCATCTTTTGAGCTCAAACTGTTAATATAAGTTTCAGTCAGGACTGTACCTTTCTTAAAGGTAAAAGTTTTATTGTTGAAAGTAATGGTAATATCTTTTTCTAGTACACGTGGGACTCTTTTGCCATATCCCTTAGGTATGAGTCGATCTGATTCAATGCCTTGTGAAATAATAAAATCCACACAACTTTTGGCTCGTTTATAAGAAAGAGTATCATTGTAGGTATCAGAACCACGGGCATCTGTGTGAGATCCTAGTTCTACTACGATGTTAGGATTTTCTTTCATCAGTTGAACTAATCCTCTCAGACTATCTTCATATTGAGGCAATAGTTTCCAATCGTCAAAATCGTAGCGTATTTCAGGTAAAACAATAGGTTTCTTAGGAATAGGAACAAGATAAAAGTCTTGAACTAGATCTTTGCTTTGTTGTAGGCCAATGGTAGTAATCCGGCTCTTGTCGTTGAAATAATTGTCTTTGCTTACGAAAATATCATAAGTGGTATTTTCAAGAATTTGCTTATTATCGAAACTATACTTTCCTGCCTTATCGGTTTTTGTTTTGTAAATGGTACCGTTGGAACCTTCTATGGTAACTTCGGCTTCGGGAATGATTTGTTTAGTGCTATCGTCGTAAACAATACCAGATAAAGTAAAAAGAATGGGAGGCAATTTGAATTCCCATAGATCATCACTTCCTTTACCTCCTCGACGATTCGTGGTAAACCAGCCCATTTCCTTAGCTTTAGCTGCAGCTAAGTCGTTAGGATCATCGTTGAAAACGATGTGGAAGTCATCTCCAGATGAGTTGATAGGATATTTCATGTTGACTGGTTCAGTCCAAGTACCATTCACGTATTCACTCACAAAAATATCCAGCCCGCCCATTCCTAAGTGACCATTAGAAGAGAAATAGAGAAAAGTTCTTCCGTTAACTTCGCGAAGTGTCGGAAATACTTCGTCACCAGGTGTATTAATAATTGGACCCAGGTTAACAGGATTTTCAAAAGGTTTGTTTTTCTTTGAACGGGTCATCATCCAGAGGTCATAACCACCTTGACCATTGGGCATATCACTAGAAAAAATAATCATTGTTTCGTCATCGTTGATAGCTGGATGCCGCACACTAGCTGATGAATCGGTTGTGACTTGGAGAAGTTCTGGCTCACTCCATGCTTTTCCTTTTTTGGTTGAGATATAGATTTGGCATCCAAGGATTTTCTTCTTTTCCTTTTTACAACGAGTGAAATAAATGGTATTATATTTTGAGTTTAAGACACATGCTCCTTCGTTATCGGGTGTGTTGATGATGCCCTCCTCATCTATGGGGACTGGAGTTGACCAATTGCCTTTTTTGTCTTGGGTAGTAACAAAAAGATCAGTGAATGCTTGTCCTGTCCACGCATCTGTCCCCTTACCCATAACTTCTTCTCGTGAAGTTGTGAAAACAATTGATCGGTGTTTTTTATCATACCAAGCAGGGGCAAAATCGAGATATTTGGAATTAATTTTTTTATCAGGATTTACCTCATATTGAGTAGGATTATCCATCCATGCTTTAGCAAGCTTACAGGATTCAATACCTCGGTCAGCTCTTTTATCTTCTGGAAATTTTTGTTTCATTTCTTGAAAAGCAATTAATGCTTCTTCGTATTTTTCGATGCTTTTGAGAGCTTCACCATACAAAAAGAAAGCATTAGGTTCAGGGTAATTCGCTTTAACAACTCTTTTAAAGTATTGAGCTGCATTTTTCATGTCTCCCATCATATAGTAACTCACACCAATTTGGTATAGAATTCGATTTTTTTCAACCTTATCACTTACTTTCGTGTATGCTTTTTTATAAAGTTCTATGGCTTCGAAGTATTTTTTTAGTTGGAATTTTTCATCTGCCATTTGAGTAAACGAACGTTGTCCAGCTAAAAATAAACTCCATAATGCGATAATATACACTACAACAATTTTGGTATTCATGTGAAATAATTTTTTCATTTTTTCAAATAATTTTTGCTAAATTAAAAAAAAATGAAAGACATAAAAAAGCATTACTGCTGTTTTTTTCTTTTCGAGATATCGTAAGCTAGAGGTGTAGCAACAAAAATTGAAGAGTAGGTACCAATAAGAACTCCAATTAAAAGAGCAAATGTAAATCCGCGAATTGAATCACCACCAAAAATCAGAAGAGCTAATAGTACGACGATGGTACTTCCTGCTGTGTTTAATGTTCTCATGAGAGTTGAATTAATGGCTCCGTTAATGTTCTCTGTCATGTTACGTTTTGGAAAGAGTTTTAAAAACTCACGAATTCTGTCGAAAATGATAACCGTATCATTAATAGAATATCCAATTATAGTAAGAATTGCAGCGATAAAACTTTGATCTACTTCAAGTGTAAATGGAAGTATACCACTAAAGAGTGAATACATACCGGCTGTTATTAAAGAATCGTGTGCTAGTGCTATGACACCACCAAGACCAAATGTCCAGCGCTTGAATCGTATAGCAATGTAGATGAAAATTCCAATTAATGCTAAAATAAGAGCATAAATACCAGCCCTTTTGATATCAGCTGCTATGGTAGGTCCCACTTTTTCACTGCTTAGACGACCAATAACCTTGTCTGGATTATCTGAAACAAAGTCTTCAAATTTAATCGGAGTTTTATAAAAACCTTTAAGACCTTCATATAAGACTTTTTCGACCAAAGAATCAGCCTTCGTTGAATTATCGTTAATGAGGTACTTGGTAGTTATACGTACTTGGTTAGTGGAGCCAAAAGATTTAACTTCAACTCCCTCTTTTATGACTTTTAACAAAGATTGCCTAATTTCATTTACCTTAACAGGTTGATCAAAACGAACCACATAACTTCTCCCACCAGCGAAATCGACACCGGTTTCGAGTCCTTTGGTGAAAAGAGAAATTAAACTAAGAGTAATCAATCCGGCTGAGAAAACATATCCGAATTTTCTTAATTTGATAAAGTCAATTTTAGTGTTGGTTAAAATGTTTAATGTAAACGGAAAACCAAATGAGATTTTTTTATTGTAATCTAATAGGTATTCAAAGAAAAGACGAGAAATAAAAATAGATGTAAAGAGTGAAGTAAGAATCCCGATAATTAGAGTTACGGCAAAACCCTGAATAGGACCAGTTCCAAAATATGCAAGAATAATACCAGTTATAAGTGTTGTTACATTTCCGTCAATGATAGCGCTGTATGCATTTTTGTAACCATCTTCAATGGCAAGTCGAATACCTTTACCTATTCGTAATTCTTCTTTGATTCGTTCGTAAATAATAACATTAGCATCAACAGCCATACCCAAGGTCAGAATAATACCAGCAATGCCAGGTAATGTCAGAGTGGCACCTAGAGAAGTCAATACTCCAAAAATGAGAAAGACATTAAAAAACAGTGCAATATTAGCTGCAACACCAGCTTTATTATAAAAGAAAATCATGTAAATGAGGACGACAATAAAAGCTATGATAAATGATATGATACTCGAATGAATACTTTCTGCTCCAAGTGATGGCCCAACGATGGATTCTTGTATAATTCTTGCTGGGGCTGGTAGTTTTCCTGATTTAAGTACGTTTGCAAGATCTTGGGCTTCAGCTACCGTAAAATTGCCCGTAATTTGAGAACGACCTCCAGCAATTTCTGTTTGAACAACAGGATATGAATAAACTATGTTATCAAGTACAATAGCAATAGATTTACCAATGTTTTTGCCTGTCATGTCTTTCCAGATTCTGGCTCCTTCAGAGTTCATGAGCATACTTACTTCTACTTTACCAGTTTGATCGTAGTCTTGCCATGCATCAACGACTTTATCACCTTCAAGCTTAGGTCTGCCATCAGGAGTAGTGATTTTAATAGCTATGAGGCCATAAAATTCTTTATTTTCCTTTGTAGTTAAAGGTTTAGCTTCCCATAAAAATCTAGTATTGGGGAAGATGTGAGAAACCATTTTTAGGTAACGTATAACTTGTGATGTATCTTTTCCTTCGACATACCCCACGAGAGGTCCTTTACCAGGGTAATATTGCCCTTTTTCATCAGTGATAATGTTTAATCCTCCTTTGAAAAGACTTAAAAGGGGGTTTTCACTGATGGTTGATTTTAATGATGTATCAGTTTTAGGTGTTTGAACGGGAGTAAGAGCTTCTTCAAGAGTAGTTGGTTCTTTTGAAACCTGAGTAGTATCTGTTTGTGGTGTGGTGTCTTGTATATTAAGTTGTTTTTTTAGTATAGCTTTAATTTCTTTGTCTGCTTCTACGAATTTATCATATATTTTATCAGCGCCGAATTCCCAAGTTTCCCAAAATTCAAGTTTTGCTGTTCCTTGTAATATTTTTCTAACACGTGTAGGATCCTTTACGCCAGGTAACTCGATGAGGATACGATTTTGAGCACTAAGCTTTTGAATGTTAGGTTGAGCTACACCAAACTTGTCTATACGCTTTCGAAGGACAATGTAGGTGCGATCAATAGCACTTGCAACTTCATCTTTCAAAAAAGTAATTACTTCTTCATCAGTTGAGGTAGGCTTTATCTTACTGCTGTTTTCTATTGTTGCAAAATAAACAGCTAACGGCTTCTGAGGTTCAAGTTCTTTAATATTTCTAACAAAAATATCCACAAATGATTCGGAAGAATTGATTTTATCCCTTTGCGTTTTTTCAAGTGCTTGGTTAAATTTGGGATCTTTGTTATGTCCTGATAGTGCTTTAAGAATATCAATTTCGGATACTTCAAGTACGACGTTCATACCACCCTTAAGGTCGAGGCCCAAGCTAATTTCACGTTCTTTGCATTCACGGTAAGTAAATTTTCGTACGAGGAGATTATAAATGACCTCGCTCGACATTGAGTCTAAATATTTAGATTCTTTAGCTAAAGCAAGGGAATCGTAAATTAGCTGAAATTTTATAGGATCATTTTTGCTCAGCTCTTCTGCTTGTCTTTTTGTTTCTTCGCTGTGTGCATACCTAAATGCAGCTTTTTCAACTTTTCTAGTGCACCAGGTAAAAGACAAGGAGAATAAGCTAACAAGGATGAATAGGACCGTGAAAAAGATAATAGTTCCTTTTAATCGCATAGATAATTATTTTTCTGAAAATGATTTGCAAAAATAGAACAAGGAAACGAATTGAAAAAATTTAATTGTAAAATACGATTCATACTACTATAATTGAGAAAGTGTACGAAGTATCCTGGGAGTTATGGTTAATTCAAGCATGAGTTTACGATAATTAATAATAGCTTTCGTTGACATGAGGAAGTCGTTACCCATAATCCCATCAATGGGTTGCAATTCCATAGTTATAAGTTGGTTATTAATATGAGATAAATCGAGTGTAACAAAAACTATATTCTTCAATTCACAGTCTTCGATGGAGAAAGATTTAGCTTGAGCCAAAGATATTTCAAGAGGGGTAGTACCAATTCCTAGGACTTTTTCATCTTCTTTGATGGGCAGATATTCAAGATGAAAATACGTAAGTTTACTATTATCGATGACAGATCTTGATGCTCCGGTATCTAGCAAAAAAAAAGCATTTTGTTGATTGATTTTACAGTAAATACCTACGTGCAAGAACTTCTTTTCAACAACAATCTGATGTAATTTGGTAAATATTTTCATTAAAAGTTAGGTTTGAGAGCATATTTGACATAGAACCTTTCGATGATATCAACTGCTTCAGTTTCTTCATCTACTACATGGAATAAATGCAAATCTTTTTCGTGAATATTCTTTTCTTTGAGGACGGTGTTTTTTAGCCAGTCTATCATCCCTTTCCAGTAATCCTTACTAATAAGGACAATAGGAAAGTGAGCAATCTTTCCAGTTTGAATCAGGGTTAGTGATTCGAAAAGCTCATCACATGTACCAAATCCGCCAGGAAGTACTATAAAACCTTGACTGTATTTAGTAAACATGGTTTTTCTAACAAAAAAATATTTAAAAGTGATAAGTTTATCCGGATCTATGTAAGGATTTGGAGCTTGTTCGTGCGGAAGAGTGATGTTCAAACCAACGGATTTTCCACCAGCTTTTTTAGCCCCTTTGTTTGCAGCTTCCATAATACCTGGTCCACCACCGGTGATCACACCAAAACCACGCTTCACCAACAGATAGGCTATTTTGCTTGCCATCTTGTAATATTTGTGATTCTCAGGAGTACGTGCTGAACCAAAGATTGTAACACATGGTCCAATGGCTGCTAATTTTTCAAAACCTTCTACGAATTCAGACATAATTTTGAAAATCTGCCACGAGTCAAAACTCCTAATTTCCGTCCAATCGCGGGGTTCGAGGGCTTTTCGGATTTTTTCTTCTTCTGAAAAATTCAATTCATCTTCATAATTGTTCATAACAAAACGTTTTTGCTTTTTTTGATTTAAGATGTTCGGAAAGAAAAATACCAGTCAGTGATTCCGTCCTTTTGCATATTTCTTCTGGGGTCCCTTGAGCTATAAGATAGCCACCGTTTTCACCACCTTCTGGTCCAAGATCAATAATATAATCAGCGTATGCGATAACGTCCATTTGATGTTCGATCACAATAATTGTGTTACCCTTTTCAACAAGCGAATTTAATAACTTTAACAATACGCGAATATCCTCAAAATGTAACCCTGTTGTGGGCTCGTCTAAAACATAGAGAGCATTTCCATGATTTTTTCTGGCAAGTTCTGTAGCCAGTTTAACACGTTGAGCTTCACCTCCTGAAAGGGTTGTACTTGGTTGCCCTAGACGTAAATATCCAAGACCCACGTCGTTGAGGGTTTTTACAATGGGAAAAATATTAGGTTGATTTTCAAAAAAATGGGTAGCTTCTTCTATCGTCATATTGAGAATATCGTATATATTTTTACCTTTAAATCTAATAGACAATGTCATGTCATTGTATTTTTTGCCGTTGCATACAGGACATATTATATGTACATCAGGTAGGAAATTCATTTCAATAGTAAGTTCTCCAGCTCCTTTGCAGTGTTCACATCTTCCTCCTGGGATATTAAACGAAAAACGACCTGGTTTATAGCCATAAGCCATAGATGTTGGTAATTGTGCAAAGAGTTTTCTGATTTCATCGAATACACCAGTGTAGGTAGCAGGATTGCTACGAGGGGTTCTCCCAATGGGTGTTTGATCGATGGTAATAAGTTTTTTGAGTTTTTCTATTCCCTTAATCGACTTAAAAGGAAGAGGTTTCCGAGAGGAATGATTTAATTTTTGTTCGAGAGCTGGTACGAGTGTTTCCATGATTAAAGAACTTTTTCCACTTCCAGAAACACCAGTTACGCAAACAAACAAACCAAGTGGTATGGCAAGATCAATGTTTTTCAAGTTATGCCCATGTGCTTGTTCTATGATAAGCCAATCCTTACCAGGTTTGCGTCGTTTAGTTGGAATAGGAATGCACTTTTTACCAGATAAATACTGACATGTAAGTGTGTTGCATTCGAGCATTTCTTTCGGTGTACCAGATCCAACAATTTTTCCCCCTTTTATTCCTGCACCGGGACCCATGTCAATAATGTAATCAGCAGATCTCATCATTGTTTCATCATGTTCAACAACAATAATAGTATTGCCTAAGTCTCTTAGATTATGTAAGCTTTTGATGAGTTTGTGATTATCTGCAGCATGAAGGCCAATACTTGGTTCATCAAGGATGTATATCACGTTGGTGAGACCACTTCCTAATTGGGAAGCCAAACGTATACGTTGAGATTCACCACCTGAGAGCGTTGACGTAGGCCTATCGAGTGAAAGATATCCCAGCCCGATCTCAAGCAAAAGTTTAGTTCTTTTATGGACTTCATTGAGTATTTCTTGAGCAATAAGTTTTTGAGAATGACTTAGGTCCTGAGTCAGATTTTGAATCCAATTGAAAAATTTTTTTAAAGACCATGCACTTACTTCAGTAATCTCGTAACCTGAAATTTTAAAAATAAGATTTTCAGATTTCAGACGTTTTCCAAGGCACTCGGGGCATTGGATTTGCTGTATGTATTCGTTTGTCCACCGTTTTGCCCTTGCTTCTTCAGCTTTAAGAGATTCATCTTTTAAAATATTAATAATCCCCTCAAATTGAATAGGAATTGTATGATTGACTTGTGATGTGGGAGAAAAATAGTTTACCATCCCTTCAAAACCGTAAAGAAGACTGTTGATTGCTTCTTGGGGTAATTCGCCAATGGGATCGTCAAGTGATGCATTAAAGTAATATAAAATTTTGTCAATGATATAAAAAAGATAGTTGTTTTGATAATTTCCCAAAGGAGAAATTCCTCCTTTTTTTATGGATTTGCTAGGATCGGGAATTAATTTTTTTAAATCCACATCATATATGTAGCCAAGACCATTGCAGCGAGGGCATGCACCATACGGACTATTAAAAGAAAAATTGTTGGGTTCAGGGGCAGGACAGGAATAGCCAGTATCTTCACACATGTAATCTTTGCTAAAATATTTTAATTCTTGTTTTTCTTCGTGGAAAATGGCTATTGTTCCCTTTCCCAATTTTAAAGCTTGGGAGAGTGAATTTTTAAGTCTTTCCAAATTTTTTTCTTCCAAAGTGAATCGATCGATCACCAATTCGATATCATGAATTTTGTACCTATCAAGTTTTAATCTTGGATGGATTTCGACAATTTCTCCGTCTACTCTACATAATTCATAGCCTTTTTCGAAAAAACTTTTGAATAGTTCGGCATAATGACCTTTTCGACTTCGAACGAGCGGTACGAGAAGAAGAATTTTCTGTTGTTTGTAGATTTTAAAAAGTTTTTCAAGTAGTTCTTCTTGCGAGTATTTTATCATTGGTTTACCTGTATAGGGAGAATAAGCTGTGGCAATACGTGCATAAAGAAGACGAAGAAAGTCGTATATTTCAGTAATGGTTCCCACGGTAGAACGCGGATTATTGATGACATTTTTCTGTTCGATGGCAATGACTGGAGAAAGTCCTTGAATAGTATCTACATCTGGCTTGTACATGTCGCCAATGAATTGTCTTGTGTAGAGCCCAAAAGTTTCGAAATAGCGTCTTTGTCCTTCTTGGTAAAGCGTGTTGAAGGCAAGAGAAGATTTGCCACTTCCACTAATACCTGTAATGACAGTTAAAGCATAACGTGGAATACGAACATAAATATTCTTTAAATTATTTTCCCGAGCTCCTTCGACGATGATCCAGTCATCAAATTGCATAGCGTCAAGTAGGTTTCTGCAAATTTAAAATTTGATTGTATCGCCTACAATTTTTTCAGGTTCTTTTAGATCAGATATATAACTATCAAAATTTAGCTTAGACGGAATAAAGAAAGAATATTTTTTATTTGTAGGTGCAGGAAGGGAAAAACCTTTTATCCATGGATTGAAATATTTAAGTTCTGCATAAGTCAAATGATAACGATGACCCCATTTTACAAGATCAGTAATGGCGGAATCTATTTCTATCCACGTACCTTGCCATGGTTGATAAACATCCTTTTGTCGAAGAAAAAAACCATAACGTGTAGGGTTTTCACAGATGAGCTTATATGCAATGATACGATATATGTAGCGTGATGTTTCTTCATTCATAGAAAGAAAATAATAATTGTTGGTTTGTTGAGTATTGATATATTCCTGAATTTTCTTAGGTCCAGCATTGTAAACTGAAGCGGCTAAGGTATAGCTTCCATATTGTTTTTTTAAGTCTTTTATATATTGACAAGCAGCTCGCGTGGAAAAAATTATGTGATTTCGTTCATCTAAATAGGAATTGACTTCAAGACCATATTGTTTGGCTGTTTCTTTCATGAATTGCCAGTATCCAGTAGCTCCGGCTGGTGAAACTGGAGTGGAAAGTTCGCTTTCGGTGACAGCTAGATACTTAAAATCATCTGGGATTCCATTTTCCTTGAGGATAGGTTCAATGATAGGGAAAAAACGAAAAGTTCGTTTTATGATAAGCATGGTTCTACTGTGCCAATACATAACAGCCATGAGCTCTCTTTCTAAATTTTCACGAACCATGATGTGTTCGATGGGAACTTTTTCATCGAAAATCTTGATGGAATCTGGAATATAAGGCTGGAAGATTTTATAGGTTTGTTTTTGGACATCAAAATAACGATCATTGATGTTTTTATTTTCTGGTAAAATTCTGGTAGAAATAAGAAATATATTCGTAAGTATTAGAATCCCGATGAAAAAAATAAAGATAAAATTACTTTTTTTCATTATCGTTTTTTACGATGAAAAACAATAAAACAAAGAAAAACAAGGTAAAAGCACCAGAAAAAGATAAAATTCCAAGCCAGATAAAAGCATTCCATCCCTTTAATTGAGTAATTAAAAGTAAAATTAAATTGATGAGAATTAAATAAAAGATGATGAAGATATTTACTTGTTTTTCGTTCAGCCCCAAATAAATCAAGTGATGATTAGTATGATCTTTACCGCCATGCCAGGGCATTTTTCCGAGAAAAAGACGACGAATAGTGACAAGAAAAATATCTGTGATAGGCCAAAGATACACAAGCCATATGATGGAAAGATGAGGAAAAAAACCTAGTTGTTTTAAATTAAAATTATTCCAAACGTATTCAATACCAGCATAACTTACTAATAAACCAAGAAATAAACTTCCGTTATCGCCCATATAATATTTAGCAGGTGGAAAGTTAAAAAGCAGAAAAGCAAGTAAAAAGCCAATAACACCAGTAAAAATAAAAATTGTGGACTCGTTTAGAGTTGAAAATAAAGAAAGTATAATGATCGATAACACAATACCAATGGTCAATAAAGAAGCAACACCATCCATATTATCCAAAAAATTAATTGCATTCATAAGCCCAACTATCCAAAAGTATGTTAGTAGGAAATCAAGAATATAGATTTCGAAGAAATGAATCATATTACCGGAAAAAACTAAAACAAAAGCTATAAGTGTTTGCATGAGAAACTTAACAATAGGTTTAATTTTTTTGGCATCATCAACAAGTCCAGTTACGAATGATAAAAAAGCAGCCAATAAGAAGCCGTTGAAAGAAAGTGAACTAAAGACTGTAAAATTATCCTTAAAAAGATAAGAATAAAATAAAATAATTGTAAACATAATAAAAAAACCGATCCCACCTACGGTAGGTTTAGATTGTAAGGACCATCTTTGCTCAGATAAATCATTCTGAATCCGTAGGGTTCCAGAAAATTTGTAAAGTGCATAAAATAAAACAATTGATAATAAAAATATAACACCTCCGAATACTAAAATAGAATAAGTGTTCATTAGGTATTTTTTTAAAAATAGTCATCAAATGCTTGATTAAATAAAATTCCTTTAGCATCTTTTTCGCTTATAATAGGATTAGAAACAGGCCATGGAATAGCCAGTTCTGGATCATTCCAGAGAATGGTTCGTTCAGCTTCAGGATGGTAATAGGCGGAGCATTTGTAATGAACACGGTTGAATTCATCCAGGGTTACAAATCCATGAGCCATCCCAGAAGGTATGAAAAGTTGATAATTATTTTCAGCTGAAAGTTCCACCATGATGTATTTACCAAAAGTAGGGGAATTACGACGTAAATCAACAACTACATCAAGAATCTTTCCTTGAATAACTCTTACGAGTTTAGCTTGACTATAAGGTTTTTTCTGAAAATGCAACCCTCTGATAACATTTTTTATGGAAAAACTCTCGTTGTCCTGAACGAATTCGACATCAATACCAGCTTCCTTATATCTTTCAACATGAAAAGCTTCGAAAAAATAACCTCGTTGATCACTGAAAATTCTAGGCTTTATAAGGATAACACCCTTAATGAATAGATTTTCTACTATCATACTGGATTTTTTCTTTTAAATATTCTTTTGTACCATGGTATGAGAGGTTCTTCTTCATGATAATATGAATGTCTAACATACCCATAGCCGTAAGCATAGCCGTAGACATACCCTTCATATTTGGATGCACCAGAGAGTTTGGGGTTAATATTGTTGATGATAATCGTGATGTTTTTGATTTGATTTTCTTGAAATAATTTTTGTGCGTTCAAGAGAAAACTTTTATAGGAGTAATGAGCCCGCATGATGTATATAGGATAATCCGCTATCATCAAAGGTTTAAGAGCATCACTTATGAGTCCAATGGGAGGAGTGTCAAAAATGATGAAATCATATTTAGTTTTAAGGAAATTGACAAATTCATCCATTTTTGAGCTCATGATAAGTTCTGAAGGAAATAACAGTGGCTTGCCAGCAGTAATAAAATGTAGGTTAGGTATAGAGCTTTGTTTAATACATTCTTCCACGCTTGCCTGACCTGTTAGAATGGTTGTTACTCCTTTATCATTAAGAGCACCTAAACCAATATGAATGCGTGGGCGACGTAGGTCAAAATCAACTACTAAGACTTTGCTTTCGCTAAAGGCTATAACGCCGGCTAAATTAATAGCAATAAAAGTTTTACCTTCTCCTGAAATGGTACTTGTAATGGCAATGACTTTTGCTCCTTCTTTGTTAGAAATAAACTGGAATTGTGTTCGTATGGCTCGGAGGGATTCAGCAATAACGGAATTAGGCCTCGAATCTACAATCAGCTGACTTGCTGGTACAAAATGGTGGTAACGTGGTACTACACCTATGACAGGAATATTTGACAAATTTTTAATATCAGAAGGGCTAATGATTTTATTATAGAACAAATATCTCATTCCAAGATAAAACAGAGATAATACTAAATATGTAAAAAAACTTATAAACCATAAATAATTTTTTCTAGGTTTAACAGGATTCTTATAAATAAGAGGAGGACGAAGTACAACAACCTGGCTCACGTAACCTGCTAGTGCAATACTATATTCAACTTTTTTCTGAATTAATTGATCGAATATTTGTTCATTCGTATAGTATAACTTTTTGCTTCTCAGTCCTTGTGCAGAGGAGCTTTTCCCTTTCATCATTCCTTTATTTTCCCAAATTTGTTTTTTATGTTTTAAGATATTAAGTTCACTATTGTAGTTTTGTTTAAGTCCTTCAGCCATTTTCTTTATAAGTTGTCGTTGAAATTCTATTTGTTGATTGAGATGAATGATATTAGGTGATTCTGGAGTTAGGCCTTGCAAAGCATCATTTTTTTTCATTTCTAATTGTTGAAGTGTATGAAAAAAACTAGATAATGTGGAGTAACTCTGAGTACCACTAACAATGGAATACATATCTACAATGCTTGCATGTTCGTCCATTTTCTGAATAAGTTTATTAAGAAAAAGAATTTCTTTTTGAATTTGGTTAATTCTGTCTTCAGTTTCTTGAATATTTTTATTGATGGTTTCCCAATCGAAAATAGTATCTGTAGGTGAAACTCCTTGATTCAAAAAAATGGCCAAGGTACTGTCGACTTTTTCAAGTTGGTTATCAATGAATTCAAGAATGCTCTGAGCACTTTGTTGCTGTGATTCAACATCGTATCGGTCATATTCTTCAACCACTTTACGAATAATATCAAATGCCTTGGTGGGGTTAGTTTCTCTGATAGAGATTTTTAAAGTTTTGGCTTGTTCATTAAGTACTTGAATTTGAATTTTGTTAGAATAATGAATAGCTAATTCTTCGGTTAGCATAAATTTAAGCATAAATTTACTTCCAGCATAGTTCTGAAAGAATGTTAAAGAGTCTAAATTTTCGGAAGAATGCACAGAAAGGACTATTCCTGGAAGAATCAAGGGTTCGTTGATGGGAATTTCTCTATTAATGTTATGGAAAGGGTCTTCTATTTCGATCGAGGTTTTTTTTACAAGTAAATACAGTGTTTTTGAGAATTTGGTCGTATCCGTAATTTCATAAAATATTTTTATGGGTGCATTATTGTAAAATTCATATTTTCCAATTTCTCCAATAGAATAAATCGTGAGATCTAATGGCAAATTTTTAACAACACGCTTCATGAACATGGGGGAGCGAATAATCTCAATTTTTTTGCTTAATGTGTTATCAATGTAAGGGGTGGATTGCGTTTCAAAAATTTTACTGGCTTTATCGTCAGTTTTAATCTGGATAATTGCATATGATTCAAACTCAGGTTGAGTATACCTTAAATACAAGAAGGTAGCTATAAATAATACAAGTAAAAAGACAAGAAGTACGATAGCATTTTTTTTAAGAATGTATATAAAAAGCCTTATATCGAATTCATCGTTGAGAAAATACTTTTTTGATTCCATTTTTCATGGTTTAAAGTAGCTAATAATAAGTAATGTAGTGGTTATGACAGTGAGCCATGGAGATAACTGAGTTACAAAGTCATATAGTTTCCAACTATGGTCGTTAAGTACTATGATATCTCCCGGAAGTAATTTAATGTAAGCATATGGTAGGTTTTTTGACGTAGATAAGTCGATGCTATAAATTTTTGCTGATTCTTGTTTTGAAATCTTTCGAATAAGTTGAATGCTATTGGATCGTGCGTTGTTTAATCCACCTGCTTGTGCTATAGTCTGAAGGAGAGTAAGAGCAGATGAGTTATAAGGTATGACTATGGCTTTTTGATCTTTTACACCATTAAATACAAGAATGTACCGGTTTTTTAAAAAAACATTTACGTAGGGATCAACAAAAAACTGAGCATAACACATAGATAATGTGTCCCTAAGTTGATCAAGGGTTTTGCCACTTGCCTTTATCCATCCTAAGATGGGAAAATTTGCAAAACCATCTTTGTTGATGATATAATCTGTTTCTTGGATTTTACTCTGCTGCATAGTTTCACCTGATGGCAATAAAGGTAAACCCTTGTTGGTATAAATTTCCATACCAATCACGTCGTTAGGTTGTAATATGTAGTCAGGAACGTTTAAAAGTTCTTCTGAACTATGAATTTCAGTATTTCGACTTTCAAAAAGCCTTGCTGGTGCCAAACGAGATTTACACCCTGTCAAGAGTAATAACCAAGCAAGTGATAAAATTAATTTACTAAGAATTCTAGTCATCACGAAACAAAATTAATAATTTAATTTTATTGAAATTTTTAACTACATGATGTTTAATTCGAAGAAGTTCTATAAAGGGTATGAAAAATTAGCCTTCATGTTTCATGCATGGTATGTTAAAAAACAATCCAGATTACACGAACTTCAGTATTTATTCTGGGAATGTACAAATAGGTGTAATATGGCTTGCCTGCATTGTGGATCGGATTGTAAGATGGATGCATCATGTCCTGATATGCCTTTGCAAGATTTTCTCCATGTATGTAAACAGGTAGCATCTTACTATCATCCAAGTAAAGTTATGATAGTTCTAACAGGGGGCGAGCCTTTGCTTAGAAGTGACCTGGAGGAGTTTGGAAGAGAAGTAACAGACATGGGGTTTTCATGGGGAATGGTTACGAATGGCCTTTTGCTTACCCCAGAGAGATTAAATTCCTTGCTGAATGTTGGTTTGAATTCCATTACTATCAGTCTGGATGGTTTTAAAGATGAGCATGAATGGCTAAGAGGGGTGAACGGTTCGTTTGATCATGCTGTGGAAGCTGTCAAACTCGTAACTCAAGCATCACAACTTACCTATGATGTGGTTACATGCGTGAATCAACGTAATATTAAAACATTAACCAATTTTAGAAATTTTCTTTTTGACATCCGTGTAAGGTATTGGCGATTGTTTGCTATCGATCCTATTGGGAGGGCGAAAGAACAAGAAGAATTGTTTCTTACTAGATCTCAATTGCATTCCTTGTTGGATTTTATCGAGAAAGAGAGAAACAAAGGCAAAATACACGTGAGTTTCGGTTGTGACGGTTTTTTAGGAAAGTATGAAGCTAAAGTGCGTGATTATTTCTTTTTTTGCCGAGCAGGTATTCATGTAGGATCTGTTTTGTCTAATGGCGATATAGGTGCTTGCCCAAACATAGATCGTGGTTTTGTCCAAGGCAACATTTATCGAGATAATTTTATTGAGGTTTGGCAAAAAAAATTTGATATTTACAGAAATAGGAAAAAAAAGGGTATTTGTAAAGATTGTTCTGTTTGGACATGGTGCAGAGGTGATGGGATGCATCTTCATGTTCCAGGACATGAAAACCCTGTTTTTTGTTATTTTAGGTATTTGTTTATGTGAAATTTTTTTTAAGAAAAATTTGCACAATTGATTTTTTTTTTAAGTTTGTGCAACCCTAAAATTAAAGAATTATGTCAGTAAAGGAAAGAGTAGATGCATTTATGGCGAAGGTTATCGCCAAAAATCCGAGTGAAGTAGAATTTCACCAGGCAGTCAGAGAAGTCACTGAATCTCTGATGCCGTTTATTATGGAGAATCCCCGTTACGAGGGCATTCTAGAGCGAATCGTTGAGCCTGAGAGAGTTATTATGTTCAGGGTACCTTGGATTGACAGAAATGGAAATATTCAGATCAATCGTGGTTATCGCATTGAAATGAATAGTGCTATTGGACCCTACAAGGGAGGTTTGCGTTTCCATCCTACAGTTAATCTAAGTATTTTGAAGTTTCTTGCTTTTGAACAGGTATTTAAAAATTCTTTGACGACTATACCCATGGGCGGTGGTAAGGGTGGAAGTGATTTTGATCCTAAAGGTAAAACAGACGTTGAAGTTATGATGTTCTGTCAGAGTTTTATGACAGAGCTTTTCCGTCACATTGGACCCAACACCGATGTTCCTGCAGGAGATATTGGCGTTGGTGCAAGGGAAATTGGTTTTATGTTTGGTCAGTACAAACGTATTAAAAATGAATTTACCGGTGTTCTTACTGGTAAAGGGCTTGAATATGGAGGTTCTTTGATTCGTCCTGAAGCTACTGGTTACGGTTTGGTGTATTTTGTCGAAGAAATGCTAAAAACAAGGGGGCAGTCAATAAAAGGTAAGACAGTTGTAATCTCAGGCTCTGGAAATGTATCTCAATATGCTGCCGAAAAGGTTTTGGAAATGGGCGGAAAAGTTGTAACTTTCTCTGATTCTAACGGTTTCATCTATGATCCTAATGGCATTGATCGCGAAAAACTCAATTATGTAATGTGGCTTAAGAATGTTAAGCGTGGACGCATTTATGAATATGCTGAAAAGTATGGTGTAGAATATTATGAAGGTAAAACACCTTGGGGTATTAAATGTGATATAGCTTTGCCATGTGCTACCCAAAATGAGCTCAACGGCGAAGATGCAAAAATGCTTGTTTCCAATGGTTGCATATGTGTTGGAGAAGGTGCCAACATGCCTTCTACTCCGGAAGCTGTAGAACATTTCATTGAAAAAGGTATTTTGTACGGGCCTGGTAAAGCTGCCAATGCTGGTGGAGTTGCTACTTCTGGTCTCGAAATGAGTCAAAACAGCCTTCACATGAGTTGGAGCCGCGAAGAAGTTGATTCACGACTACATCAGATCATGATCAACATTCACAATACCTGTGTAAAATATGGCAAAAAAGACAATGGCTTCATTAATTACGTAGATGGTGCTAACATTGGTGGTTTTGTCAAAGTAGCTGAAGCTATGTTAGCTCAGGGTTGTGTATAAAAAAGTGCATGAATAAAATTTTTCTTTAATTGCTGCCTTCGCAAAGAAGGCAGTTTTTTTTTAAAAAATGATTGTTTTTTACCAAACCTTTTAAAAAACGTGCGTCTTATTTAATATCAAGGAGTTTTAATAAAACTTAGCAAGTGAAGTTACTTACTTTTAATATTGATAATGAACAACAATTGGTGGAGAAATGTCAAAATCACGATGTCGAAGCTCAGAAGAAACTATTTGATCTATATTCTAAGAAAATGATGGCTATTTGCATGCGTTATGTTCATGACGAAGAAATTGCTTTTGATTTGTTAAATGATGCTTTTCTTAAAATTTTTCAAAAAATTAAAACGTTCAAACCTGAAATTTCTTTGGAAAGTTGGATGAGAAGAATTGTTGTTAACACAGTCATTGATTACCTTCGAAAAAATCATCGATATAAAAAACTTTTTGTTCGAATGGAAGATTTTCCCGAGTACGGCGAACCCGTAGAAGATGATGGTGATATTTCAGATTTTTGGGAAGTTGCATGTGAGCTTTCCATTCCTGAGTTGATGAAAATGCTTAATGAATTGCCTACTGTGTCTCGTATGGTCTTTAACTTATATGCAATTGATGAATACACACACAAACAGATTGCTCAAATGTTGGGAATTTCTGAGTCGACTTCAAAATGGCACTTATTCAATGCTAGGAGAATTTTGAGACAGAAAGTTGAAAAATGGGTGTATGATAAATTAAGTACAAATGAAAAAAAATTTAAAAGATATTGATTCACTGTTTCGTGAAAGGTTATTAGAGTACGAGTATTCGTTCTCCATACCGATCTATAAAGTCATTTTTTCGAATTGGAGGAGAAAAAGGAAAAAATTATTTCTGTTAAAAACGATAGGTTGGTTTAGCCTAATAATGCTTATAGCTTTAATAATTTATTTATTTTTTTCTAAGGACTTGAGTTTGCAAGAAAAATCAATTTCGACTCCCCTTACTCACAAATTTACTTTTACTTTCATTGATACTTTTTCTTTTTCCAGAAAAGATAGCTTTCGTCTAGATTCTACTCATAAGTCTTTTTTGTTTACCGGAAAGATTACCGAAGTAGCTCAAAGTGAAGATAGTTTTGTTATTAAACAACCTTCGTTTATGCAGTCTTGTGCTGTTATTCAGTCGTGGGAAGATATATGGAGCCTGTTTAGAGTAAGCAAAACAAAGTTGATTCCCACATTCGTCCAAGCAACTAGTTATGCCGCTGTGATAAGCCCTAATAATAAGGAATTGTTTTTTACCTCCAGAAGAGGGGATTTTTCAAGTGATGGAACAATAGAAAAGGAAAATATTTTTCTTTCTCGATGGGATAGTCTTAATCATTCTTGGACTACTCCCGTGCTTTTACCTCCCCCCGTTTATTCCAAAAAATATAACACATCTGCTATCGGATTTTGGGATAATACTCATTTACTTTTTTATCAAGATGATGGCCATGGGAAAGGTGATATTTACATGGTTGAACGAATAAATCAAGAATGGGGAAAAATTGAAAAATTACCATATCCGTTTAATTCAAAATATCTTGAAACCTCCCTTGCTCTATCACCAGATGGCAACCTAGTTGTTTTTACGAGTGATCGACCTGGTGGTTCTGGTGGATTGGATCTATGGTACAGTATCAAACAATCCAATGGAAAATGGTCAGAACCTATTAACATGGGATCGAAAATCAATACACCACAAAACGAGGAAGGTATATCGTTTCATCCCACTAAAAATATCCTTTTCTTTCATTCTGATGGTCATCAAGGTTTTGGTGGTTATGATGTATATTTTACTCTTTTCAATGACGGCGTATGGTCAACACCTATCAATATGGGAAAATTGGTCAATTCTGCAGGCGATGATGTTTATTTTGTTTTATTACCAGATGAAAAAACTGCATATTTTTCAACCGGTACCTCTCGCCAGAACGTACATTTATATCAAATAACTTTTGATGATACACCAACAGGAAAATATGATCTTGCTTTATTCGATCCTAACATCGTGTTTTTGGAATTGGAGGTTGAAAGCAAAAATAGTGGTGATCCAATCGATGCCCATATCATGATCGAAAACGAAAATGGAGGTATCATATATGAAGGAAGATTTGAAAAAAATAAAAAGATAAGTATACCCTTACGGGCAACTAGAAAGTATCTTATATCATGCTGGAAAAAAGGATATGTTCCTTTCGTGGATTGGATTGAATTGCCTGGGCCGAATGTTTTCAAAATAATTAAAATACAGATCAAATTGGATTCAATACAAGTTGGCAAAGCATGTGTTTTGATTGGGGTTTTTGAACCACAAACATTCCACATAAAAAAAGAGAAAGAAAAATATGTTTGGTTGATGTGGAAAACAATTCCTGATGAAATGTTAGATCAACTATACGTAGAGTTTTACGAGCCACGAAGCGAAAGTACCCTCTCCCATATGCGACATGATCAACTAAAACGACTTATTGAATCGGAGGAATTTGTGTCATATTCTTCCAGAATAAAAAAAGATTCATTGCTTTTATATTACCATAAACTTCCTTGGCTTGACAGCTTGAAAAATGATGATGAAGGTACATTGCTATTATGGATTGGAAAGCAAAAAAACCGTAAATCATAAAAATATGCGTACGATTGGAATATTTTTTTGTTTGATTGCATTGTTGGCATCAGCTCAACAAAAAAAGGAGATCAATGAGCTGAATCAATTGGGAAATGGATTTTTTATTGAGAACAAAGGGCAATGGCCTGAAGAAGTATTGTTTCTGGCTAAATTAAAAGGATTAAATGTTTGGATAACTAGGCAAGGAGTAAACTTAACGTTTTATCAATTTATACCTAATGAAGAAAGCTGCGTTGAAAATGTAGATGAAATTGAAAAGACACATGGTATAGTAGAGTATAATGAAAAAGGTCATCGAATTTGGATGAGATTTGATGGAAATGAATGGAACAATGATGTGGAAAAGAAAGGTAAATTGGATGGGTATTACAATTACCTTATTGGTCAAAATTCTAGTAAGTGGGCAAGGCATGTTGGTTTATATAAGGAAATAGTTTTAAAAAACGTGTATGAAGGAATTGATGTGAAGTTTTATTTTGATCCCGAAAATAGAATTCGATATGATTTTTTAATTGGAGAAAAAGGCAATGCAGAAGAAATCATAATTAGTCTTGAAGGCCAAGAAAGTGATACTTTAGTCAATGGGGAAATTGTTCTTAGAACAACTCTAGGTGATGTGTTCATGGGAAACATGAGATCTTTTGTGGAAGGCAAAGAAGTGCCCAGCATGTTTAGGAAAAGAGATATCGGTAAATATGGAATCGACCTGAACGGTTACACTCAAGGGATGGTAGCTCTTATTGATCCGTTGATTTATTCTACCTACCTGGGAGGAAGTGGCGATGATTACTGTCATCATGTTTTTTTTTGATCATCAATTTGCATATATTGCAGGCCATACCACTTCTAGTAATTACGATATAACACCAGGTGCGTATCAAACATCTCTTGCTGGTTTTTTTGATGGTTTTGTTACTAAAATTGATATCGTTAATAATACCTTGATTTTTTCGACTTTTATTGGAGGAAGTGCTGGAGATTATGGAATGAGCATTTATGTTGATAGTCTTGATTTTGTTTATGTAGGTGGGTTAACTTTTTCATCAAACTACCCTGTGTCATCTGGGGCTTTTCAAGTTTCATCTGGCGGTGCTGTTGATGGCTATATAACTAAATTAACACCTTCTGGCGATTCTTTGGTATTTTCTACGTACATTGGTGGTTGGGCTGCCGATAATGTGTTTGCTATAGTAGTAGATGATAGTGGATATGTCTAT
>JAOAAK010000010.1 GCA_026418905.1 Bacteroidales bacterium
ATATATAGGAACATCTCAAGGAGGATTGTGGAAAACTACAGATAAAGGTTTTACGTGGACTTGTCTTACTGATGCTTCACCTGCATTACGAATTAGTGGAATTGCTATTGATCCTCATCATCCTGATACTATTTATGTAGCTACTGGTGATATTGATCACTGCCTCTACAACATGGTTTCTCCTGGTGGTGTATCTGAATATGGTTTAGGAGTATTTAAGTCATACGACGGAGGAATAAGCTGGGAACCGACCGGTTTAACGTTTCAAATTCAACAGCCACGAGCAACAGCATTGCGAGCCGTTTTCGTGCATCCCGATTCCAATAATATTCTTTTAGCTATAGGGTTACCCGGAGTATATCGCTCCGAAGATTATGGTATCACCTGGACAAAAGTTAAAGATGGCTATTTCGTTGATGCAGACATTCATCCAATGAATCCAAACATAATTTTTGCAACATCGATTTTTGTACCATCCGTTACCAATTCACGTGCTGCCATCTATCGTTCGATGGATTTTGGAAAAACATGGGTTGAACTAAATACAAGTATTCCTCCCACATCGGACGTTATACGCATCGAACTAGCTATTTCTCCTAGTGATAGCATGCGAATGTATGCTCTTACCTGTAGAAGTAATGGGGGCTTTTATGCTTTCTATCGTTCGGACGATGGAGGTGAAACATGGATACAAACTTCCAAATATACAGGCAATAATAAAGCTCCTAACATGCTTGGTTGGGCAGATGGTGGATATTTTGGTATTCAATTGCCAGGATTTCCCCCAGATGATGCAGGTCAAGGCACATACGATTTAACACTTCTGGTACATCCTCAAAATCCGAATGTTGTTTACACAGGAGGAATCAATATATGGGGAAGTACCAACGGAGGTAGCGGTGGAAATTCTTCTACTTGGAATCCAGTTACGTATTGGGTAAATCTCTTTGGTAAAAGCGTACATGCAGACCAGCACGCCATAGCATATCATCCGGTTTTGAAAAAATATTTTGCTGGTGGTGATGGGGGTTTATACATGACTGATACACTTGTGCTAGGCAATTTAAATGCCGTTCTTCCTTGTTTAGATTTTGCAAATATGACCTTTATACCTGGATGCTACAACCTACCTACTAAATGGAAAAACATTTCTCATGGAATTCATAACACTGAATATTATCGACTCTCATTGAATCCGAATGATCCAACGATGTTGATGGGTGGGACGCAAGATAATGGAACTTTTCTTTTTCGCAACGGTCAATGGTTGCAAACTCTCGGTGGAGATGGTATGGAAGCCATGATTGACCCTATTAATCCCAATATCGTTTATGCTACCAACTACAATGGTGCATTAAATCGGAGTGAAGATGGAGGTTATACCTACACTACTAATCTCGAAAAACCTATTACCGACGCAGGTGAAATTGGAGCCTGGGTTACACCTTTTGTCATGCATCCATGGTATCCTCACGTTATTTACACAGCATTTTATAATGTCTGGAAAAGTGAAGACCGTGGCAATACATGGACAAGATTATCTAATTTCAGTAATGGTAAAAGTTTTGAAGCTCTTGCCATTTGTCCATCGCATCCTGAGTACATATATGCTGCGAGAGTAGACAACATTTTTGTTAGTTCAGATGGAGGTAATACATGGACTAGTATCAAAAATGGCCTTCCAATGAATGAAGCATACCTTACGTATATTGCCGTTGACTTTTTTAATCCACAGGAAGTATACGTTACTTTTAGTGGTTTCAAAGATGGCAAGAAAGTTTACCGAAGTTTAAATGGAGGTCAAACATGGGAAAACATTTCAGCTGGTTTACCTAATGTTCCAGTTAATTGCATAGTAAAGCATTCAGGAACACAAACAAATGATATTTACATAGGTACGGATATTGGAGTTTTTTACACCAATGATTCATTGCTTGCTAGTTTTACATGGTTGTATTTAAACAATGGACTACCAGCTGTTGTTGTAAATGAACTTGAAATACATTACGGAGCTAAAAAAATAGTAGCCGCCACATATGGAAGAGGAATTTGGGAAACACAACTTCTAAACCAAGGAGGTCCTGTCCCTATCAGTATTCCCGAACATTCTATGATCGATTTGAATATTTATCCTAATCCATCTTTTAAAGAATTTACAGTAACAACCCCATGGGGCATAAAACCGGGCGACCATTGGTTTATTTACACCCTAGATGGAAAAAAAGCTATGGAAGGATTAGCTAACGAAAACAGTAATGCCATTGTCATACGTCATAATCTTCCTCAGGGTACTTATGTTTTTGAATGGTCAACACCCTTTGTTAATTTGAAAAAACAGATTTTGATTTGCAACTGAAGAACTGTTATTGATTTTTAACAGGTTTGTATTCTTTTCACTAAAAACTTACTTTCTTAGAAAAAAAATGTTTAACTCGTATAGTTTTTTATCTGACCATGAATTAAAAAGGTATTTTAAAGTTTTTAATTTGGTTTCCCGACCAACTCTTCACAAGCTGGCTAAGTTTTACGTACGTCGCCTTGGTTTTCCTATACCTCCTATTTTCCCTGTAAATCTTATTTACCATCATTTTATTGGAGGTGGCAAGTTAAACGAAACATTACCAGTCGTTTTAAATCTGAGAGAAAAAAATGTTCACGTCATCCTTGATTACGCGGCAGAAGATTCAGAGAAAGAAGAAACTTTTGAAAAAAATTTATTTGTTTTTCTTGATGCTTTACACTTTTGTCGACAACATCAGATACCATTCCTTGCTATTAAGCCTTCTTCGCTTGCTAGAAAAGAAGATATGAAACTGTTTTCTTCCGAATCCTTGACTGCCAAAAACCTTGAAGCATATAAATTAATTAAGAAACGATTTTTTGAAATTTTTAGTAAAGCCTACGAATTAGGTATTTCCGTTCTTGTTGACGCTGAGGAATCGTGGTTTCAAACTTTTGTTGATAAACTTGTGTGGGAAGGCATTTTGAATTTTAATAAAAATAAAGCTATTGTATGGAATACAGTCCAATTATATCGAAAAGACAGACTTGAGTTTATGGAGAATGAGATTCGTACGGCTTACATGATACGTGTTCACCTTGGGTATAAACTTGTTCGTGGTGCTTATCATGAGCAAGAGATCAATTTTGCTAAACTTCATAATATTGAATCTCCTGTTTTTGAATTAAAAGAAGAAACTGATTTTGAATTTAATAAAGCAATTAACTTATCATTACTACATCTTGAATTGGTTAATGTTATGATAGCCACACATAACAAACAAAGCATTATTCATGCTATTGACACTATGGAAAAATATAAAATTTCATCCAATGATACTCGCGTATGGTTTTCACAACTTTATGGAATGGGCGATTACATTACATATCATTTAGCTAATCTCAAATATAACGTTGCTAAATACCTTCCTTTTGCTCCTTTTTCAAAAGCGTTACCTTACTTAATTCGAAGACTTGAAGAAAACTCTAGTGCCTTGTCTATGGCTAGAGAAGAATTTGAATTAATAAAACAAGAAATAGAAAAGAGGAGCCAACCCTCTGCTCTTGCAATAAAATAACTCTTGGTAAGTGATTCATTCACTCATGGTTAGATACCTTTCGGCATCGAGTGCAGCCATGCATCCACTTCCTGCAGCTGTAACAGCTTGACGATAAATGGGATCTTGCACGTCTCCCGCAGCAAATACTCCAGGAATGCTTGTTCTTGTTGATTTACCCTGAGTTATGATATATCCTTGCTCATCTAGTTCCAATTGTCCTTTGAATATGTCTGTATTTGGTTTGTGACCAATGGCTATAAAAACTCCATCAACAGGTATTGTTTTTTCTTCATTGGTGTTTTTATCAGTTATAATTATGCCACTAACAGCTTTTGCAAACCCCCTAGTTTCACCCACTATTTCTTTTGGAATGGCATTCCATATAATTTCTATGTTAGGAGTATTGAAAACTTTTTGTTGCATAGCTTTGGAAGCGCGTAGTTGATCGCGACGGTGAATAAGATAAACCTTGTGAGCAAGTTTAGCAAGATATGTAGCTTCTTCAGCTGCGGTATCACCCCCACCAACAACAGCCACAGTCTTACCCCGATAAAAATAACCATCACAGGTCGCACATGCTGATACACCAAAACCACTGTATTCCTTTTCTCCAGGAATACCCAGCCATTTTGCGCTAGCACCTGTTGCAATGATCACAGTCAATGCTTCAATTTTCCGTCCTTCGTCATCAATAAGAACAAATGGCTTGGATAAGAAATTCACCTGTTCAATGGAGCCATATCGAATTTCAGTCCCGAAACGTAAAGCTTGTTTCTTGATATCTTCCATCAATACAGGTCCTGTTACACCATCAGGATAGCCAGGAAAGTTTTCAACTTCAGTTGTAGTAGTTAATTGACCTCCCGGCTCTATGCCTTCATAAACTAGAGGTTCAAGACCTGCTCTTGCAGCATAAATAGCTGCTGTAAGTCCGGCAGGTCCAGAACCTATAATTACACACTTCCTTTTTTCTACCATAATATATTTTTTAGGGTTTGACGACCATAGTATCATAGGATGATGCATAGCCTCCGAAAACACCTAGGGCTCCTTTGACATTGTGTCGGATAGGTGTAGGATTGGTCATAGGACTTCCTGCGGAGAAAATTTCTTCTTCCAAGGTCCTCCAAAATTCATAATGAGCTTTATCAATCGAAGAAAGCTTTACTACTACCGTATCACCAAGTTTAAATCGACCAAATTCAGGATCAGCAAACGCTGAATCATCCTCAATGCTTTTCACACCACGTGTAAGATAAAAATCAATGTTTTTACCACTGATATACGTATCTTCATAAATACTTCCAAAAATAGGAACAAAATCAAAATCTCTGCCCAGTCGTTTTGTAAAAATGCGATAATAATTTTTTTCCAAAGGATTATCCGTTGCTTTAATCCAAATATAACCTAAAGAATCATTGTTAATGGTAGGATCAGGTTTCCACCATAATGTATCAAAATAATAAATAGATGAAGGAATGGTAGTCTCACCTGTAATGGTGTGATCACCTATTTTGACATAAAGTTGGTATTGGCCACCTAATTGCCCTTTTATTTTTTTTCCCTGGTAATATACAAAAGGCCATGTTTTGTTAAGAATTCTTGGAAGATCAATTTTAAGCTCTAAGGTATCAATTTCAAAACCATTACTTACAGTCACAAAAGCATTTGTTACGAAAAGAGAGTCCATTAAAAATGATGTATCAACAGGAGCAAAATAAGGCATGTTCCTCGTAAGCACGACCACAGGGTAAGCATCGTTTTGAATGTATCCTTCTACAACATATTTTAGGGTTGGAGATGGCAAATCAAGATCTATTTCTTTTGAACATGAAATCATTGTAATGATCAAGATTAAATATAAAACTTTTCTCATCTTGTTTAAAATTTAAAATTCCATGTTATGGATGGTAAAATGGGAAATAAACTTACTTGTTTAGCTTTAATAACGGCAGTACCAGCAGCAATATCTCCATCCACATCAATATAGATGAAATAAGGATTTTTTCGATTGTAGAGATTGTAGACAGAAAAGTTCCAACTTTGTTCGAATTTTCTTTGTTTTTTAGGTTTGGGGTACCATATGATACTTATGTCGGCCCTATGATAAGGGGGTAGTCGATAGCCATTACGAGGTCCGTATTCGGATACAACATTGCCACCAATGATGTAACGCGAAACAGGCATGGTGGTGGTATTTCCCGTAGCATAAACCCATACCAACGAAACAATAAGATTTTCGGAAAATGAGTGGTTGAGAACAATAGAAACATCATGTGTTCTATCGAACTTAGCTGGAAATTCCTTACCCTCATTAATATCAGGGAATTGGCGTGTGGTTTTCGACCAAGTATAGCCAATCCATCCTGTTGTATTACCAACTCGCTTTTGAATCAAAAATTCTATGCCATAGGATTTTCCCATTCCAAAAACAAGAAAATTATCTATGTTATCATAAAGCGTCTGTTCTAATATAACACCTTCAGCATACTCAATTTGGTTTTTCATAATTTTATAATAGACTTCAACACTGGTTTCAAGCGTATTTTTCAAAAAATTGCGATAATAACCCAGTGAAAATTGCTGACCAAATTGGGGTTTTACCCTATCGGTGCTAGGAAACCAGATATCTGTGGGCAAAGTTGTCGTAGAGTATGAAACCAGATGAAGATATTGATAATTTTGATTATATGAAGCTTTTAAAGAGCTATTGCTATCAAGAGTTATGCGAATGCCTACCCGTGGTTCCAGATGAAAATAATTTTTAACCAATTGGTTTCTTTTATAAACTATAGAGTCCTTAATAGTTTGCTCTAAAAGAGTATCTTTGATATACCTGACAAAAGGTCCAACATGTGCAAAATCTGTAAACCTCAGACCTACATTTAATTTCAAAAGTTTAAGCAACGAAAATTCATCGTTTAGATAAAGAGCTGTTTCGTGAGAATAAAGTTTAACAGGCTTGCCAAGATCCAGTTCAGTTTCTCCTGCATAGCCACTCACACTACTTGGAGAAAAAATATGACGTGCATAAAATAAACCAAATTTGATATTATGATCAAATGCCGACATGTAAGTAAAATCGAGCTTAGAAGTAATATCCTGAATACCGGATTTCATGCCAATTTTAAAAATTTCTTGCTTTGCATCAAACAAGAACTGATATCGACTATAAATCAATGATAAATTTGAAAAAAGTTTGGGATTATATTGATGATTCCAACGAATTGTACTGGTGATATTTCCCCATTCAATGTTTGTTTTCATCAGGTCTTCTGCAAAGTTAAATTTAAAAATATCATTTCCTCCATAAAGACTAAAAAATATTCTATCTTTCGATGAAAAACGATAATTGGCTTTCATGTTTATATCATAAAAATAATATGAGGTTCCCCTGGCAATGCTTCCTGGCTTAGTAAAAGGCCTAATTAAAACATCAGCATACGTTCTTCTCGCACTAATAATAAAAGATGATGTATCTTTTTTTATCGGTCCTTCAACAGATAATCGAGATGCAATAAGTCCTATACCTCCTGATGCGCTCCATTTTTTTGCATTGCCTTCTTTCATATTGATATCAAGCACTGAAGCTAGTCTTCCACCATAATAAGCTGGAATAGCTGCTTTGTATAATTCTATATTCTGAATAGCATCAGCGTTGAAAACACTAAAAAAACCGAAAAGATGACTTGGATTATATACGATTGCTTCATCCAAAAGGATCAGATTTTGATCGGGTCCTCCCCCTCTTACATACATGGCTGTATTCCCCTCCCCTCCTGTTTGGATACCAGGCATAAGCTGAAGAGATTTCAAAATGTCAACTTCTCCAAAAACAACAGGAATTTGCTTTACGACCGTAATGGGTATTTCGATTTTACCCATTTCCGTAGATTCAACATTTTTTCTTGCTTTTTCATCAGTAATAATTACTTCTTTGGTCGTATAAGAAATAGGATTTAATTCAATGTTTAAAGATATATTTTTGCTGACTTGAATCTCTTTTCTCAATTCTTCATAACCAAGATATCTTGCTATTAGCGTATATTTACCAGGTTCCACTGTAATAGAGTAAAAACCATACGAATTGGAAGAAGTTCCCTTTTTTAATTCATCGATCCACACATGACAACTGATGAGTGATTCCCCAGTTTTAGCATCACGCACATAACCTGATATGGTATATTTCTGAGCACTTAAAAAATAGTTGATAATTAAGATAAAAAAAAATTTCAAAGTTTTTGTCATCGCAACTTTTGTTTGCTCGCATGGTCAAAAATTATGCCATGGAAAAACATGACTTTTTTTCAGTTCTATCAAAAATCAAGAAGTCAAAAAAATTTTTTTATTTTTTAATGTTTTACAATTTATAAAAAGTTTTATAATTTTGCAACCGATTTCGGGGCGTGGCGCAGTTGGCTAGCGCACTTGCATGGGGTGCAAGTGGTCGTCCGTTCGAGTCGGACCGCTCCGACAATAATTCATATTTTTTTTAATCTTTTTTTCATGAAGTTGTCCGATTATAAATTCCCTTTACCGCAGGATCTTATTGCCCGATATCCCGAAAAAAGTCGAGATGAATCAAGATTAATGATTCTTCATAGAAAAACAGGGGAGATTGAACACAAAATTTTCAAGGATATCATTAACTATTTCAACGAAGGAGATCTATTTGTGTTTAATAACACTAAGGTTTTTCCAGCACGATTATATGCCAAAAAAGAAAAAACGGGTGCAAAAATTGAGGTTCTCTTATTAAGAGAACTTGATCCTGCATCAAAGCTGTGGGACGTGCTTGTCGATCCGGCCCGAAAAATTAGACTTGGGAACAAGCTATATTTTGGGGAAAACAATGAATTAATGGCTGAAGTTATTGACAATACAACCAACCGAGGAAGAACTATTCGTTTTCTGACGGATATGGAACATGATAAGTTCATCACTTTACTTAAGTCAATGGGCGAACCACCTTTACCTAAAATATTGGGCAGACCCGTTATTGAAGAAGATAAGGAACGATATCAAACCATTTATGCAAAACACGAGGGTGCTATTGTAGCACCCATGGCTGGTTTACACTTTTCGAGAGAATTATTAAAACGTTTTGAAATTAAGGGAATAAAAAAAGTAGAAATCACATTACATGCTGGACTTGGTAATTTTAGGAACATAGAAGTTGAAGACCTCTCAAAACACAAGATGGATGCTGAAGAATTTATCATCACCGAGGAAGCAGCAGATATGATTAATCAAACTAAACAAGCAGGATATAAAGTGTGTATTGTGGGAACCACCACCATGAAAGCTATTGAATCTAGTGTTACTATCGAAGGAAAAGTGAAACCGGCTCATGCATGGACCAACAAATTCATTTATCCCCCTTATAATTTCCTTGTAGCCGATGCCATGGTTACCAATTTTCATCTTCCTATGTCTGTCGCCATGATTCTCGTATCAGCTTTTGCTGGTTATGAAAACTTAATGAAAGCATATAAAGTTGCCATTGAAGAAAAATATAAGTTCTTTGCCTATGGCGATGCCATGTTGATCATCGACTAGCATGCAATCACCCCTCGTTCATTTTGTAGTTGTAGCTGCCGGTGAAGGTCAGAGGTTTTCTTCGACCATACCTAAGCAATTCGTAAAAATTCACGGCAAAACTCTTGCTTATCATACTCTTAATGCCCTCTATAAAGCTTTTCCAGAAGCCATATTCACGCTTGTTATTAATCCCGAACATCAATCTTATTGGAACAACGTCTTTCAAGAATTAAGTTTTTCTCTTCATCATATTATCGAAGGTGGTAGGGAACGTTTTCATTCTGTCAAAAATGGTCTTACATACATAAAAAATGATCAGATTGTGGCAATTCACGACATTGCTCGACCAATTGTTTCACCCCTATTGATTCAAAAAGGTGTTGAACTTGCTATACAGCATGGCACAGCCATTCCAATCTTACCTCTCAATGATGCTCTTATACATATTGATAGTCAAGGCATTTACTATGCTGACAGAAGAAAATTCTTCCGAGTTCAAACCCCACAATTTTTTAGAGCTAACATCATTCTTCACGCATATCAACAAGAATCCCAAATAATTTTTCCCGATGACGCTTCAGTTGCACTTGCTGCAGGATACGAACTTCACTTTTTTGATGGCGATTTACACAACATAAAACTTACTCATCCTGAAGATTTGTCATACGTTAAGACTTTTTTGTCTTAAAAGCATTTCATTACTAAAATGTTTAAATTTGTTATGTGAAAAAAATTATCTTAAATCTTCTTGAATTATTAAGAACTGGAAGTCCAGAAGAATCTGAAATTAATGAGCTTTTATATCGCCTGAAAAGTTTTTATCCTGATTTTCCTTTACAAGAATGTTTGCAATTATCTGAGCAAAAAAAATACGATTTAATTGAAACACACATCTCATCTTTTTTTAAAAGCGATGTTTTATCCGAAGACATATCCTCCATTGAAGGGCTAAAAACTCGTCTTTATTTTCTTGAAATTCAGCATTCCATTCTATCACAAAAGCTTAATTTATTGGAACAACAACTTTGGCATTTTAAACAACGTTACTATCAAGAACTCAATGATTACATCTCACGACTTCTTGACTTAAAATGGGAAGTTCTTGCATTAAAAAAAGAAAAAGACAAAAGTTTTTTCGATGACTTTGTAGCAATAGATGAAGAAAGAAAAACATTTAAAGAATTTTCAAGGGACAAGTTTAATCATCAAGTTATTAACCTTTCAAATGAAGAAGAAAATCAACTTCAAACATTATATAGAGCTGCCTCTAAACTTTGCCATCCTGACCTTGTTATCGATGAATTTAAGCAAGAAGCAGAAAAATGGTTTATTGAGCTCAGCCATGCATATCAAGCTAAAGACCTCAAACGAATTCAATGGATTTATGATCAGCTTAATCAGCGAGAAGTTTTTTTTCCTAAAATTACTGAAACTCTTTCTTCTAAAGAACTTATTCTAGCATCTATCCGGAAACTTGAAAAAAGAAATGTAGAAATTGAAAAGCAAATTAATGAGATTCAGATGAGTTCGCTGTATAGGACCATTATTTCTAACCATAACATAGATGGCTATTTCGATGGCTTGAAAAAACACTTTATCATGGAAATAGAAATACTTGAAAAAGAGTTAATCCAATTACGCTCATGAGTCGTTATCCTACTCATACTCATTCTTTATCCATAACTAAAATCATAGAGTTAAGCGAAATCACGAGAAAATTGCATCATTCTCTACAAGTTTTTTCAACATCTTTTGTTGCCTGTTTTAGAGGAAATTTACACAGAACGGGACATTTTCCTTTTCAAAATATTTTAGTTAAACCTAAAATAAGACATCTCCATCATGCCCATCTTGGTGTATATTCATCACCGGTGGTTTACGACCACATTGCTTATTATGGAACAGAAGACGGATATGTTATTGCTTTTGATCTTTCGAGCTTAAAAGAAGCATGGCGCCAAAAAACACGTGGCCTTATTCGAAGTACTCCATTTGTTACAGAAGATAGAGTTTACATAGGTTCATTTGATCGAAATTTTTACTGTTTGAAACGTTCAAATGGACAAATTCTTTGGCATGTAAACACGTGCGACTGGATTTTTTCCTCTCCACTCGTTTTGGACGATCGCGTAATAGTCGGAGGAATGAACAATTCCATCATGTGTTTCGATCGTTTTACTGGGCAATCCATTTGGACCATTAATACTGAAGGTTGGGTCATAGCTTCCCCATCTTTCTGGAATAATAAAATCATAGTAGGTAGTAGAGATAAACATATCTATGTTATCGACCCATGGAAAGGTGAACTTTTAAGAAAAATTCGCATAGATAAACGAATACATGCTACTGCAGCAATAGTCGAAGGCATGGCATGGATTCCAACTTTAGATCAACAAATCGTCGTTTATGACATTCGTCGAGACAAAATTTCATCTCGGATTGACAATTATGCTGGTTACTTTTCTTCACCTTGTGTTGTCGATGATGTTGTTGTAGTAGCAGACAAAAAGGGCATGATTCAGGGGTTTGATAAGGACTCATTGCAAAAAAAATGGGAATGGTATTCCGAAGCTCCCATTTATTCGAGCCCTTCCACCAACGGTGAAATTATTATCGTAGGCAATGATCACGGAAAACTCATCATACTCGACAGATTCGGAAATTTAGTTGAACAACTACAAACCCATTCACCTTGCAGAAGCTCTGCATTCATAACGGAAAAGTATGTGATCATTGGTGGAAGTGGTTTGTTTGTTTTATAATTTTTACATCAAAATTCAATAAACCTAAAACTTGGTTTAAATTTGCAAAAAAAATGCTACTACTTGACGTTATTCGCGAAAATCCTTCTGTTGTTAAAAAGAAATTGGCTATTAAAAACTTCAAAAATCTAGAAATTATTGACGAAATCATAGATTTGGATAAACAACGAAGATCACTTCAATTGCAAAGAGATCAACAACAAAAAGAATTAAATGACCTTTCTAAAAAAATAGGCCATGCATACCAATCTAAAAATATAGATCAAGCAGAAAAGTTAAAACAAATCAGTAGCTCTATAAAAGAACAAATTAGCCAGATTGAAAAACAACATGATGAAGTTGCAAACCTCCTTCATGAAAAGCTATTGCTTTTACCCAATCTTCCTTCCGATCAAGTTAAACCAGGACAAAGCGCTGAGGACAACGAAATAGTTTTCGAATACGGTCATCCCCCTCATCTTCCGTTCGATGCTCTCCCCCACTGGGATTTGGCTAAAAAATTTAATCTCATAGATTTCGAATTAGGTGCCAAAATAACAGGAAGTGGTTTCCCTGTCTACACAGGTATAGGTGCTTTATATCAAAGAGCTCTTATTCACTTTTTTTTAAATGAATGCATTGCTGCAGGCTACTATGAAATACAGCCCCCCTTGTTGGTCAATGAAAGTTCTGCTTTTGGAACTGGTCAACTTCCCGATAAAGACAAGCAAATGTACTTTGTTCCCGAAGATAATTTATATCTTATTCCAACAGCAGAAGTACCTGTCACAAACCTGTATCGTGACATGATTATTGGTGAGAACGAACTTCCCATTAAAATGGTAGCTTATAGTGTTTGTTTCAGACGTGAAGCTGGCTCGTATGGTAAAGATGTTCGAGGTTTGAACCGACTTCATCAATTTGACAAGGTAGAGATCGTACAAATTACTCATCCCGACAAATCATATGATGCTCTCAATGAAATGGTCGATCATGTAAAGAATATTCTTATTAAACTCAATTTGCCTTTTAGAATTGTTCGTCTTTGTGGTGGTGATATGAGTTTTGCATCTGCTCTAACTTATGATTTTGAAGTCTATAGTGCTGCTCAGCAAAAATGGCTCGAAGTGAGCTCAGTTTCGAACTTTGAAACATTTCAAGCTGTGCGTATGAAGTTAAAATTTAAAGGATCTGACGGAAAAACTCATTATCCTCATACGCTAAATGGAAGCTCTTTAGCATTACCTAGATTATTGGCAGCTTTACTGGAAAACAACCAAACAAATGAAGGTTTAATTATTCCAGAACCCCTCAGGGATATAATGCAGTTAAATATTATCAAATCGTAAAAATTATGCTAAAGAAAATTAATATTTTTTTGGGGGTACTTATTTTGTTCGTAGCTTCGTGCGCCCCTGCTTATGTGAGAAAAGGGAAAAAAGCTATAAAACAAGAAGTTTCACGTCTTCAAGAAACACATACTTATTTTCGAAAACTTGATACTACTCAAGTCAGAGATGTTTTCAAATCTTATATGGCTTCACTCGATAGCTTAAAGAAATACTTTAAAGAAAAAGAAAATGAAGAACAGTGGTACATCATGACTCAATGGGGACAAGTGAAAAAAGCCTTACAGGTTTATCTTTCTTCTTATCCTGCTATTGAAAAAGATTTTCGTTTTTCTTATAAGCAACTTAGTAATCTCCAGCATGACTTACGTTACAAACTAGTATCAGCTGAAGCTTTCAAACAATACTTAAACGATGAAATAGAAGCCAACAATAATTTAATCATAAGGGCACGGATGCTGGTCGACAATGCTGAAATGAGTTTGAAAATTTATCATCAATTTCAATTTAAGATAGATAGCCTTATTCAAGTAATGAGAAATCAATCTCGATGATCAGATTCATTTTCTTCATTCTTATTCCATATATTCTTTTCGCACAAAAGGATGTAAATGAGCAACTTGCTCGTCAATATTACCAACAAGGAGAATACGAAAAAGCTATTACATTCTACGAAAAAATTTTCACACCGACAAAAGTCGATTTATACGACGAATATCTAACATGCCTTATCAAACTCGAAAAATGGAAGGACGCCGAAAAGCTTATAGGAACTATGAAGAAAAAAAATCCTTATACTGTTCGATATTATGCAGATGAAATTGAATTATATTCACTTCAGAATCAGTCTAAAATATTAGAAAAAAAATTAAAAGAAAGCTTTGATGTTTTAAAGAATTCCGAGACCTTGCTAGCTGATTACGCCCAACTCTTAATAGATAAAAAACTTCTTGATGCAGCCCTTTTCGTTCTTCAAGAAGCAACTAAAATATTTGCTTCATCCATTTCCCTAAACATACTTCTTGCTCAAGTTTATAGATTAAAAGGCAACCGTGAAAATGCCGTCCAAATTTTATTTAATCTATATGACAAAAATCAACTTTTCACGGAAAATATGCTTAAAGAACAATTACTGTCCATCATGATAGAAGACGATAGGCAGAAACATGATGATATACATGCCCAACTCCTCGAACGAGTACAAAAAAACCCATCAAATGAATCGTATGTTTCGATTCTTATTTGGTTTTACGAGCAAAATCAAGAATACTACAAAGCTCTTACACAAGCAAAAGCTATCGACAGGCGAACACGTAACAATGGTAAATTTACTTTTGAATGTGCAAAAACATTTTATTCTCTCAAACTTTATGATTTAGCATTAGATGCTTTACAGTTTGTTCTTTCACAAGGCGAGCAGGGAATGTTTTACTATGATGCTTACGATCTTATGTTGGAGGTTCAGTACGACAAACTGACAACTTTACCCAATCCCTCATTGAACGAACTTAGAGAATTACGAGATAAAATTTTTCAATCTTACAAGCAAACTTATCAGACTTCATCGAAATTTTCACTTCTTCAGAAATTGGTATATCTTGATGTTTTTTATTTGAAGCAATCTCAACTTTCGATTTCTCTTTTAAGGGAAGCCATTGATAGTAAAATTTTCACGCCTCTTGAAAGGGGAAAGCTTAAACTTCTTTTGGGTGACGTGCTTTCCATCGAAGGCGACCCATGGGAAGCTGTTCTTTTGTATGCTCAGGTCGACAAAGCTTTCAAGAATGATACCCTAGGAAGTTATGCCAAGTTTTGTAGTGCTCGACTTTATTATTTCATGAATGAAATAGATTATGCTCAAGGCCTTTTAGAAATTCTAAGGGGAGCTACTTCCAAAACTATTGCCAACGATGCTCTCGAACTTTCTTTGAGAATTCAGATGAGTATCGACTATGATAGTTCTTATGTACCGCTGCAAAAACTGGCTCGAGCCGAATGGCTCATGTTTGGATGGAAATTCGATGATGCCATGCTGGTGCTGGACACTATTCTTAAAAATTTTCCTGACCATCCAGTGCAGGATTATGCTTTACTCCTCATGGCAAAGCTTTATGAAAAGAAAAAAAATTACGATAAAGCTATTATGTTCTATCAAACTCTTGTTGATAAGGGAATTTATTCACATTATGCTGATGATGCCCTTTATGGACTTGCCCAACTCTACGATATAGTTTTACAGCAACCAGAAATGGCTAAAAAATACTACGAACAACTTATCTTTGATTTCCCTTCCAGTTACTATTCCAAACAAGCCATTCCAAGGTACAGAGAAATGCGAGGTGTTAAAGCCACACCATGAAACTAAAAAAGTCGCTTGGGCAACATTTTCTCATTCAACCTTCCATTGCTCAGAAAATAATATCCTTGATGCTTCCTGTCGAGGATACTGAATCTGTTTTAGAGATTGGTCCCGGGCGAGGCGCCTTGACTAGGCATTTGCTTCATTTAAAAAATCAACTTTGGCTGATCGAAAAAGATGTCTTTTGGGTTGAATACCTCAAAAAACAATTCCCTGATATTGAAAACCGTATCATTTGCGGCGATGTTCTTGAATTTTCTCTTTCTAACCTTCCTCAGCAACCTGTGCACGTAATAGGAAATATGCCCTATAACATCTCGGGACCTTTATTATTTATGGCTATTGAACAGAAGGATAACTTAGTCGAATGGCTTGGGATGCTTCAAAAAGAAGTTGTAGAACGAATCATTGCTCACCCTGGCACTAAATCTTATGGTATTTTATCCGTTCTACTACAAATTTTTTTTCATGTAAAAAAACATTTTGTCGTTTCACCTTTCGCTTTTCAACCACCTCCCCAAGTTAATTCTGCTGTTATCCAATTGGTTCCTAAAAAGATCACTCTTCCCTGTCCTGAACAAATCTTTATAACAGTGGTAAAACATGCATTTAAGCAACGACGTAAAAAACTTAGCAACGCCCTTAAAGGCTTACCTCTAAATAAAATACCTAATAGTTTTGCAAATAAGAGAGCTGAAGAATTAAATCCTCAAGAATTTGTTGAATTATCAACATATTACGAATTGTAAACTTTCAATCTATTTTCTTATCCAACTTCCGAAAGGCACGAAAAATAATTTGCATATCGGTCCAAACGGAAAAATTTTGTGCATACGCCATGTCAAGCTCTTGGGCTGTTTTTTCATCAAATACCTGCGGTAAAACATCGACTGGTGTAAGTATACCTGGCCTCACATCTGCTTTGTTCCTAAACCACTTCTCATAAGCATAAAAACTTACCCACGTTCTGTTTCCCTTCATGACAAGCCAAATATTTTTTAGCAAATTTTTTGGGGAAGAATAGAACCAACAAATGAAAAAAAACAAACACCATAGGAAAAGGCAAAATAAAATGTCGAATCCTCTTTTAAATCGTCGATTGATGGGAGATACCACATTTCTTACATGTGATAAATAACCATCAGAGAAAAGATGCACGTACTTACTACCTAAAATCACAGAAGTATGAGACGGAAAAAAGAAAAATTGTGGTACGAATGAACTAAGTGCACCCATGATTTGCATCATCAACGACATATTTAGGTCTTCTGAATAAAAAATAATTTGATTGATTTTATAAATTCGAACTTTTTCAACAAGTTTTTGAAAAACCATATGATCGACATCTTCATGAATGATTAACTCATATACGCTACTCATGGTTCTTAACCGCTGTTCGAGTAATGGGAAAATCTCAGCCTTTGAGATAACGAGTGCTCGTCTGTGCATAAAGAAAGAAAGTTCAACCCCTAGTATCCTAAGCTTGTGAAAAATCATTCTTGAAACTACGTAATAAAGCAACACATAAAAAAATCCTAATATGATAATAGCTCTGGAAAAACGTAATTGCTCGGGTAAGAGGCTATAGCCAACTAAAATCACAAGGGTCGCAAACACTAGGCCACGTAAAATGTTCCTCAAATGAATAGGTCTGTCATAGCCCCCAAAAAGATATACAAAAAACAACCATGTTAGAGCATAAATGGAAATTCCACCTAAAAATAATTCCGGAATATAGTGAATACCAAATGGCAATAAAAAAAATTTCTCCCAGAGTTTCCCTATGAAATACAAACCAGTAAAAATCAATAAGTAGTCCACAAGAAAAATAGCAATCTTGGATATCATTCTAGAAATGACAGCTAAAAAAGCTTTCGTTGCAATAGCAAAATTGATCAAAAGAAGCAATAAGTTAAAAGAGCGACTCGAATAATGTTTCTTTGCAAAAATACGCATAGCGTTGTAAAAGTGGTAAATGTAATTAAGGCTTCCTTTTTTAGTACTCTCTCCCTTAAAATGTATGATTTGAGTAATGGGTAGATAATAGTTTTTATAGCCTGCTTGCAAAATGCGATAACTAAGATCAATGTCCTCACCGTACATGAAAAAAGCTTCATCCAGCAATCCAACTTGATTTAGGACAGTTTTCCTTACACACATGAAAGCACCGCTCAAAACTTCTACTTCGTGAATCTGGTTTTTATCGAGATGACCCAAATAATAGCCAGCAAACAACTTAGACTTTGGAAATAAGTGAGTCAGACCAGTCATCTTACAAAAAGCCACCCAAGGTGTTGGTAAGCCTCGCTTGGACTCGGGAAGAAATTTCCCTTTCCCATCTACCATTTTAACTCCTGCAGCACCAGCTTCAGGATGCTTATCCATGAACTCAATCACTTTGCGAAAAGTTCCTTCTTCGACAATTGTGTCGGGATTGAGTAAAACAACATATTCACTCTTCACTTGGCTCAGAACTATATTGTTAGCTTTGGAAAAGCCTAAATTTTCTTGAAGTTCGATAAGACGAACTTTTGGAAATTTTTGTTTGACCATTTCTGTTGAGCCGTCTACACTATTGTTATCAACAACCCACACCTCGGCTTCTAACCCATTTAAAGCTTTCATTACAGAAGTAAGGCATTGATCCAGAAAGTGCCGTACATTGTAGTTGACTATGACAACGGATAGTTTCATATCACAAAAGTAGAAGTTTTAACTAAATTGAATCGTTGCACATCAATGACTTGTGTATTTTTTTACACTTAATAAAAATTGAACTTCATTAGAAATTCGAGAATACCACAAGTCTACTATTATCAAGAACAAAGCTCTTATTCGAAAAAATAACACATGATTGAAAACAATAAATCATTGTCAATCACATTTTCATTCAAAAAAATAATCGTAGTTCATACTTCATCTAGCAAAAATGACCTTGACAGTTTCAAAATTCTTCAAACGTTCCATGATACATTTTATAGGAAATGAATCTACGTAAACTTTTTTAATTTTTTGCCTAATTTCGTCGGGAATTCATTCAATTAATGAAAAAAATAATTTTTTCTTTCATGCTTTTTCTTTCATGCGTACAACAGAGAAACGATTCAAAAGATCAAGCATTAAATTTACTTAATAAAATGTTCAAATATGAATGTTTATTAAAAAATGAAATACGAACCATAATAGTATTCTCGGAAAAATCTTTGCGTCATGATACTACCTTTGTATTACCTGATAGCTTTTTAAACATACTTCAATCAAGCTGGTTTGATTTCAAAAAAAGATTTGAAGAATTTGATAGTATTTGTAATAAATCTCTTCACATATCACAACCTTTAAAACAAGTCCATGAAATTTACGACACACATCTTTTTCATGAATACTCTCACATAATAGAAATGTTAAAACTCAGAAGAATCCATGCGAAACAATACAAAAACATCCTAAGAAAATCAATCATGATTGATTCTATTTCAAATCAGTGCTTAAAAATAGTTTGTTCAACAAATTTTTAACTAGTCAACTTCTCAGACTTTTAATTAAATTTGATTGAGTCCAAATAACAAATTCTTTATTGGTCATTTTAAAATTCGATCTATATCCCACAAGAAGAATCAAGGTAATTAGTAAGCAAAGTGACATCTAGCTGGCTTTTGATTACTACATCATAAAAAGTAAAATCCGTTAAGATATTTTGCAAATACTTCTAGAAACTTGGTGAAAAACCGACAAAATGCTTCTATTTGTACAATTTACTCATCGATGTATTGTAAATATTATGCACATTTGATTATTTTTGCAACTACCTGATTTTACTTTTGCTCGAAAAATTCTATTCAATTAACAAAATAGTAGGTAATCGTACTAATTTCGGTACACTAAACGAATAAATTTTGTTCGATGTTCGTTTTTCATAAACCACCACAACATGCTAGCATTAAGAAATAATTACCTTTTGTAATTTTTTATGCACCTAATTACACTAACACCTTCTCTCTTACCTTTTCCTGTTTTATCTGTGATTGCAACTTCCCTACTTCAATGTAGGGCTGAATAATTATAGCTGATGTTCATCAATGATCTCTGAAATCTCTATCAATTCCATGCACTTCATTACCCTGCAACTTTTCAATATGTAAACAATGTACAATGACAACAACTATGCTCTCCATAAAAATATTACCACACATATTTTAAGATTTAACAAGTTACATTGCCATCAAAGAAATCATAACATGTAGCAAAATTTTTGAAGAAAAATAAGTCTGATTCTAAAAAAATGACAGAAAATTTGTACTATTTGAATCAATGATGTATTGATTAAATGAGCACAAAATTTTTCCTAAATTCATATGTATTTTGAAAAAATTTACCTTACTTTTGCATAAAATCGAGTATCATTATGAAAAAGCATAATTTTAATCCAGGACCGGCTATTTTGCCACAACAGGTTTTTGAAAGAACCGCTCAGGCTGTTCTTAATTTCAATAATTCAGGTTTATCAATTCTTGAAATTTCTCATAGACATAAAGATTTCGAAAACGTTTTAAATCAAGCTATCGAATACATGAGGCAACTTCTTAATCTGCCTCCTAATTACAAGGTAATTTTCCTTGGAGGAGGAGCAAGTTTGCAATTTTCGATGGTACCATTTAACTTTTTGAAAACAAAAGCTGCCTACTTGGAAACAGGAGCATGGGCTCAAAAAGCCATCAAAGAAGCTAAAGGATTTGGAGAAGTCGTCATAGTGGCTTCTTCAGCTGATAAGAATTTTACTTACATACCTAAGAATTTCACCATTCCTACTGATGTAGATTATTTTCATATCACCACCAACAATACCATTTTCGGTACTGAAATACGCTATGACATAGATTCACCAGTACCACTAGTTGCAGACATGTCATCAGATTTTTGCTCCCGTCCTTTAGATGTAACGAAATATTCATTAATATACGGAGGTGCTCAGAAAAATATTGGTCCAGCTGGTGTTACTTTTGTTATTATCAAAGAAGAATTTTTACAACAAATCACCAATCAACGTCATATTCCTACCATGCTTGACTACCGTACTCACGTGAAAGAAAACAGCCTTTATAATACTCCACCTGTTTTTGCTATTTACGTGGTCATGGAAACCATGAAATGGCTTGTAGAGATTGGTGGGTTGCAAGTAATGGAAAAAATGAATATTGAAAAAGCAAATCTTCTCTATGAGGCAATTGATAACAGCAAAATGTTTATTGGTACTGTTGAAAAAGAAAGCCGTTCTATTATGAACGTTTGCTTTGTGATGCGCGAAGAATATAAAGATAAAGAAGAAAAATTCCTTGAATTTGCCAAAGAAAGAGGAATCATAGGAATCAAAGGTCATCGTTCGGTAGGTGGTTTCCGTGCATCTTTATACAACGCACTTCCCAAGGAAAGCGTGCAATGGCTTATAGATACCATGCAAGATTTTGAAAAGCAATACGCTTAATTTCAAAAAATTCCTCTCGTAAGGCTGCTTTAGGCAGCTTTTTTTTATCAAAGATCAATTTTTTAATAAGCAAATTGCAAACTTATTTTTCTTATAAAATCTAATCATCAGCCTAAAACGTATTAGTTTTGTTAAAAAAAATGGCTAGATTTTTTGTCCATCCAATCCTTGATGTTCCAACGACTGAAAAACATTTTTTTACTTACCAAGGCAAACCAGTAGAGACCATGAAAGGACAAACCATAGCTGCTGCTCTTCATAATGCTGGATATCCTGTTCATAGTCATTCTCTAAAAAATAGAAATCGCTCACTTGAATGTGGCATCGGCAAGTGTGGAGCATGTGAAATGTTGGTGGATGGTAAAATTAAAAGAATTTGCATCACCCTTGTTGACGGCGTTAGCGAAGTTTCTGAGATACCCAAAAACTATATTCCTGAGTCAGAAATTTTTAATGCCCAAGAAAGAAACATGTATTTAACTGATGTTGCGATCATTGGAGCTGGTCCTGCAGGTTTAGCTGCCCGAGAAATTCTGAACGAACATGGCATTTCCAATATCGTCATTGACAGCAATCATACCATAGGCGGACAATTCATGATGCAAACTCATCAATTTTTCTTTTTTGAAAAAGAACATCGCTATGGCGGAATGAGAGGTTTCGAAATAGCAAAACAACTTGCTGGAGATTCAACAAATGGAATTTTTCTCAATTCAACCGTTTGGGACATTTTTCAAGGAAAAATCATAGCAGCTAAAAATATTCGTACAGGAGAGTTTTTTTATGTAAAAGCTGAATATTTGGTGATTGCTACTGGTGCAATTCCTTTTATACCGCCCTTCGAAAATGACGACTTGCCAGGTGTTTACACTGCTGCTGTGATTCAAAAAATGATGAATCTGGAATACACCCTCCTCGGAAAAAAGATTTTAACCGTCGGTGCCGGGAATATTGGGTATTTAACAAGTTATCAACTTACCCAAGCCGGAGCACAAGTAGTAGCTATTATTGAAGCCCGCGATCAAGAAGGAGGCTTTCCCGTTCAGGCTAATAGAATAAAAAGGCTGGGAATTCCCATCTTACTCAACCATATGCTTGTCAAAGCTATACCTAATGAAGATAAATCAGGAATTATCGGTGCAGTTATTGCCGAATGCAAAAACTTTCAGCCTATTCCTGGCACAGAAAAAAAACTTATGGGAATTGATGCTATCAATATCTGCACCGGATTGGTTCCAGATAATCAATTATTAACATTGGGCGAAGAAATATTTGGAAAAAAGTGCTTAGGTGGTGGAGATGCCATTCGTATTGGAGAAGGAACTTCCGCTGTTTTGAGAGGAAAACAAATTGCCTATGAGATCCTAGATATGATGGGTAAAAAATACAACTACGATACCTATCTAGCCATATCGAAAGAGTACTTAGACTCACAGCAACATCCCATAAAAATTCTTGACGATCCTATCATGCCCGACGAAGAAAGAATGAAAAAACCGTTCGTTATACTTGACTGTACCTACGGATTTGCTTGCAATCCTTGTGTCTTCGTATGTCCTCATAAAGCCATTTCAAAATCTTCTACCAGTACGGTTCCCGTCGTTGACTACAACAAATGCACTGGCTGCATGGCGTGTGTGTATCAGTGTCCTGGACTTGCCATTTTTGGTTATAACATCCAAACAAGTACTATTTTCTTTCCTGTGGAGCTATTCGTAGATGAAGGTGTCGATGTGTACCTTGTCGACAACGATGGGAAGATAGTTGGGGAAGGAGTAGTAGAAAAAATTCTAAAAAAGCCTAACAAAACCAATATAGCACGAGTACGTTCAACCACCCTCCATGGTGAAAAATTAACCAAGGCAAGGGGTTTTATACCTAAAAATCGGTTTCCAGAGCGATTAATTTTCGAACCTGGTGAAACTTTTATACAAGAAGAAACTTTTATTTGTCACTGTGAGGATGTTACTTACGAGGAAATCAAAAATGCTATTGGAGATCGTAAATACATATCTATTGATGAAATTAAACATACAACACGTTTAGGGATGGGGGCTTGCCGAGGAAAAAGATGTTTCCAGCGGCTTAAGACCTTAGCTGCTGCCGACGGAATAACCATTGTTGGTGCACCAACACCTCGTGGTCCTTTATCCAACCAAATCTTTTTTGGAGAATTGCAAAAACCACTTCAAACCCGTATTGTTCCTTATAACATCTGTAAAAAAATTCCTATCGTTGAAACCAAAGTGCTTATTGCAGGTGGCGGAATTGCTGGAAGTGCACTTTTCCGCTATTTTTCTGAGGCAGGCTTTAACCCCATTTTAATAAATTATCAGCATGGTTCCTCTTGGAGAAACATTGCTGGAGGTAGGCCTGTTTTTAGTATCCCAGAATTAAGTGAAATTGCTTTACGTAACAAAGAAATTTTCATTGAACTTCAAAAAATTAAAAACATTAATTTCAAACCTATTAGATATATAAGTTTTGCTCATGACGAGGATACATTTAAAGCACTTGATGCTTCCAGGGCTTGGAGCAACGCTATAATGATTGAACCCAAAGATTTTGTAAAATACATTTCCCCCTATTTCAATCCCCATCTTCATACATACCTCGGTGCATTGATCACAGAAGATTGTTGGCAAGCCAATCCTGGAAAGGTGGTTGACCTCATTCGAACCATTGGTTTAGCCCATGGCGGCCAACTGTTAGAAGATACTCGTTTGATTAGTGTTGAAAAAGAAAATGATCAAGTTATAGCTCTTGTTCGAAATCACTTTGGAAATTACATGAAGTACAAAGCACAACACTTTGTTAATGCATTGGGCTCAGAAGCCCGTACTTTTGCTTTGCAGCTAGGAATCGATCCTGGGATTTATCCGGTTCGACATCAAGCATTTATTACAAGAAGTTTACCCATGTTAGGATATCACGATGAAAATCTTGATATGCTTATTGATCGAAGGATTTTTAAAGGTTTTTCTGCTATCTACGGGCAACAATTAAAGGAAACCGGTCAGATTATCGGTTGTGCATCACCAGTGTTAGACCCAGACGAAACTAATCAAAATCTAAAAATTAATACCATTGATTTTATTGAAGCTATAAGCGAAGTTTTCACGCAATGGATTCCTTCTCTTAAATCAGTTCAATTCCAAGCCATTTGGGGGGGATATTACGTCGAACCACGCTATATTGTAGATCCTGAACTTGGCTTGTTCATTGGCCTCAGAGGTCATGGTTTTATGCTTGCTCAGTATTTAGCAAAATTATATGTAGATGCATTTCTTAACAAAGAAGTTCCATCATACTTCAAAGAACTTAAGTTAAGTGGCAAAGGTTTGCAGGAGAAATCATTCAAGTAAAAACCAGATTCTTTATTTTTGCAAAAACATGTGAGTTTTTTACAAAAGCTTTTCGGTCAAACTATTATTTATGGTATAAGCAGTGTTTTAGCCCGTTTTTTAAATTTTCTGCTTATTCCTCTATATACACGTCTTTTCCTTCCTGAGGAATCAGCTATTTACGTCGAATTTTATGCATATATTGCTTTTTTCATTGTGATACTCACATTTGGTATGGAAACCGCTTTTTTTCGTCACTATGAAGCTGAACTCGATAGGGATATCACCTACTCTACTTCTTTCTGGACTGTATTGGGGGTTAATCTTGTTTTTTTACTCATGGCATTTACTCTTCTAAAGCCTATTGCTATTATTATTGAACATGAAAACAATCAACATTTTATTATACTTTCTGCTTTGATTGTATCGCTGGATGCAGTTTCTAGCATACCGTTTGCCTATCTTCGGGCTCACAAAAAGGCTTGGCGTTTTGCCATGATTAAAACAGCTGGAATTTCAATGAATATCATTCTTAATTTAATATTGCTTCTTCTGTTTCCCTTTATTTATCAACAGGATCCTGTTTCATTGAAATGGTTTGAATTTTTATGCCTAGATCAACCTCATGTTATTCACATCTTTACAGCTAATTTAATGTCGAGTTTTTTTATCATGATGTTACTCATCCCTGAACTACAAAGAGTCAAACTGAAATTTTCCAACCATCTCTTTAATAAAATGATAAGATATGCCTTACCCCTGCTTATTCTTGGAATTGCTGGTATTGTAAACGAAACGATTGATAGAATTCTTCTTAAATTTTTATTACCACCAGAGGTAGCCATGTATCAACTTGGAATTTATGGCATGTGTTATAAATTGGTCATTATTGTATCCATATGCATTCAGGCTTTTCGATATGCAGCTGAACCGTTTTTCTTTGAAGTCTACAAACAAGAAGATGCTCGTAAGATGTATGCGGAACTCCTTTCTTATTTCGTTTTAATTCTTAGTATAATTGTAGTTTTTATGATTTTATTCATGGATTTTGTAAAGTACTTTGTAAGCCCATTATACTACGAAGGATTAAAGGTGGTTCCGTTATTGTTATATAGTCATATTTTTTTAGGCATTGTCTATAATCTAAGCGTATGGTACAAACTTACTGACAAAACTATATATGGAGCTTTCATAAGTACCACTGGTGCAATTATTACTATTCTATTGAACTTCTTATTGATTCCTATTTGGGGTTATGTTGGCAGTGCTATAGCTAATTTTACATGTTATTTTAGTATGGCTATTCTCTCTTACTTTCTCGGGCAAAGACATTACCGCATACCATATCCTATCCATAAAATAATCCTTTTTCTCATCTTGCCCATTATTTACTCGTTGATTTCCCTGTTTATGATAGGAAATTATGTTTCAGATATGTGGATTCGTATGTTGATTAATTCATTTTTATTACTGACTTTTCTAGGCTTTATTTTAATGATTGAACCTTCATTTAAAAAATTTCTCATTCAATGGATGTCCAACTTAAAACTTATAAAAAAATGAAACAGAACATTGGTATTCCCCGTGGTACAAGAGATTTTTCACCTGAAGAAACATTAAAAAGACATTATATATTTTCTATTCTACGCAAAACTTTCGAACATCATGGATTTCTTCCTCTAGAGACACCTGCCATGGAAAATTTATCGGTATTGCTTGGAAAATATGGTGAAGAAGGTGATAAATTGCTTTTTCGTATTCTGAATTCTGGCGATTTTTTGACCGATGTTCCCGAAGAAGCAAAAAATGATTATCAATCGCTCTTGCCATATATTGCAGAAAAAGGTTTGCGATATGATTTGACTGTTCCTCTTGCACGCTATGTTGCAACACATGCACATGAATTAACTTTCCCTTTCAGGCGCTATCAGATTCAACCTGTCTGGCGAGCCGATCGTCCTCAAAAAGGTAGATACCGCGAATTTTATCAATGCGATATTGATGTCATCGGAACTAACAGTCTTCTTGAAGAAGTAAATATCATTCAGATCATCAATGATGTATTCGAACAATTACGTATCAACGTAGAAATCAAAATTAATCATCGAAAAATCCTATGGGGAATAGCTGAATATTTCAACATCAATGATCAATTTTTTGCATTTACCACCATATTGGATAAACTTGATAAAATTGGTTGGGAAAATGTTTTGCAAGAACTTGAAAATTCCGGATATCCGTTAGCACTGATAAATTTTTTGAAGGATTTTACCCACAACGGATCAGATCATTTGTCGTTGCTTTTAGAAAAAATTTCTAATTTACATGTGCAACTTGGCGTCAATGACATAAAGTATATCCTTCAACAAAGTCGAAATATTCATTTAACTTACCAACCTGTTTTCGATTTTTCTCTTGCTCGAGGATTAAACTATTATACGGGTTGCATTTTTGAGGTTTTAGCTAAAGATGTACAGATGGGAAGTATTTGTGGTGGCGGACGCTACGATGACTTAACCGGAATTTTTGGCCTTGAAGGGTATTCTGGAGTAGGTATTTCGTTTGGTGCTGAACGCATTTATGATGTGATGGAGCAATTAAAACTCTTTCCGGAAAATCTTGTTAAAGCCGGAGATATATTGATACTTCAATTTGAAGATAGTGAGATTTCATCACTTTTGCAAATGGCAAAGAACTTGCGTAAAAACGGTTTTCGTGTGATGATTTATCCTGAACCCCATAAAATTAAAAAACAGCTTGCCTACGCTGATAAATTACATTTTTCTTATGTTCTTATGCAAGGTGGTGATGAATTAAAAAACAATACGATTACACTAAAATGCATGAATACGGGAAAACAACTTAAGTTCCACGAAAGCATCTTGTCAGAACTTACTCCCTTAAACATTTCGTCTGTTTTTAGGGACACATAAAATATGTTCCGTAATGCTTTTATTTTATGTATTCTTTTATACTCGTGTTGGGTAAAATCCCAACATCCTAACTGGAAGGTAATAACCCTCTATCGTCCTTATCCCGATTCTCTTAAGCTAGATACAGCTACCATCCCAGAAGATAAGTGGTTTGCCATGAGTGGTACAACAGTCTTAAACAAAGAAAATTTCAAGTTTAATGTAAACACGGGTTTTTTATATTTTGATACAACAATACTCAATCGATTCGATTCTATTTCTATCTTATGGTCGCCCATACATGTAAATCTCTCGAAAATTTATTACCATAAAGACACTTCCATCATTACTAAAACATCAAAATTATTACTCATTCCATATAATGAAATCAACTATAAAAAGCCGAATTTTTTCGAAACAGGATCAATCGAAAAATCAGGAAACTTCACACGTGGAATCAGCATTGGTAATAGGCAAGATCCAGGATTTAACTCATCCTTGAACCTTTCTCTGAGAGGAAAAATAACAGAAGATCTTGAAATTTCAGCTCATCTCACCGATCAAAAGCTACCCATTCAACCACAAGGAACTACCCAACAAATTCAAGATATCGACAACATATTTATACAACTAAAATATAGAAAATTCCTGCTCGACGCAGGGGACATAGAACTATCTTCCGACAAACATTATTTTCTCAAATATCGCCGTAAGGTAGAAGGTATCAAGTTCCAAGATAAAGTTCGTTCCATTTTCACTAAGAACGACTCTCTTTTTTATCATTGCGGTACTTCATTTTCACGTGGTCAGTATGCTCGGATTAGTATCAATCCTATTGAAGGTAATCAGGGCCCATACAGACTTTATGGCAAAAACAATGAAATGTACATTATTATTCTTGCTGGTACAGAACGAGTCTATTTAGATGGAGAATTACTTCAACGAGGACAAGAAAATGACTACGTTATTAATTACAACACAGCAGAAATAACTTTCACTCATCGAATCCAAATTCGATCTAATAGTAGAATCATAGTAGAATTTCAATATATCGATAGATTTTACAATAAGTACCTTCTTACAACAGGAGTTCAATATCATCTTCGACAATGGAAAATTCGAGCTTCAATGATGGAAGAAAAAGATTTAAAAAGTCAACCCATTGAACCTCTTTCCGACTCAGCTCGCAAAGTCTTATTCATAACTGGCGACAGTTTGCAACATGCTTATCTTACTGGTATTCGTGTCGTTCCATTTCAGAATGATCTTGTTCTTTACGCTATGAAAGACTCTCTTGGTTATGATAGTGTCTTTTATTACTCAACCAATCCAGATAGTGCACGTTATCTACTCTACTTCTCCTACGTGGGCCAACATAAAGGAAATTACATTCTTGATCCTCAGTTAGCCAATGGTAAAGTTTATCGGTGGATCTGTCCTGTAAATGGAATCCCTCAAGGTTCCTACGAACCCGTTATCCAGCTCGTGACACCTCAGAAAACCAGCATGTGGACCATTGCCACTGATTTTCAGCCTAATTCTAAAACCCTTTTCAATTTGGAATATGCTCGAAGTACCAAAGATTTAAATACCTTTTCTCCTTATCATGATAACAACAACCATGGCAATGCTATCAAGTTTTTTACAGAATATAAACGACCTCTCAGACACCTTCGAGACAGTTCCTCGATATGGAAAATATTCTTTTCGGCTGAAGCAACGGATTCACTTTTTTCCCCAGTCGAAAAATTCCTGCCACTCGAATTTGAACGTAACTGGTCCTTACATCAAAGTGTGAAGGCTTATCAATTGTTAGAAATGGATAATCTTATTCAGGTTAAACAATTTTCTATTCGGGTACAAAATTCATTGCTTCATCTACCTTCCAATTTGCTTTCGACGAAAACTTCATACTTATGGCAAGTCAAGATAAACCGTTTTTATCTTTTTCAAAGCGGCTCCTACGTTAGCCCATGGCAAGGAAAACAACTTCCTTTTTTTCAGTACAAAAACGTCGTAAGTTTCCTTCCTTGGAAAGTAAAATTAAATTTAGTTCACACTGGTGAAATTCGAAAAGGAAATACTCAATTGGCTATCGATACTAATCAGTTTCGTTGGAATCAAGTCATGGTGTATGTCCAGAATATTGATACTAATCAATGGACAGTACGACCGTATTATTCCATGAGGCTGGACGAGCGTTTTTATAATGGTCATCCAATCAAGACTAGGCATTCTCACGAGACAGGACTAAATTTTACCTTCCATCGTTTTCTTCCCATTCAATGGCAATCCGATATCAGTTATTGGTGGTTTCCAGTCTTGACCGATACCAGCATGAAAACGCATTTTCTACAAATGAAACATACCACCTCTCAGCAATATTTTAAAGGATTTTTGTCCTTCAGTCTTCGTTATTTAAATAGAATGGGCCGAGAAAACAAAAAAGAATTCTTTTTCTTGGAAGTAGCTCCCGGTCAAGGATCTCATACGTGGAAAGACTACAATCATAACGGGATTAAAGAATTGAACGAATTTGTCCTTGCTAGTTTCCAGGATCAAGCAAACTACATTAAAATGTTATTACCTTCCACTCAATACCAAATTGTTTATGATATTTACTCTTCAGGTGATATGATCATCGATGCTGCAAAATTAAACATCAAACGTAAATTTTGGATCTGGTTACAAGGTTTAAAAAACACTTTTTCATTTCAATTTAATAGTAAAAACACCTCTCCTATTCTAAAACATCATTTTATTCCTCATCGCATCCCGGATAGTCTTCATCTTTTTTTAAGTCAATCGCTTCGGGAACAGATTTCTTTTAGAAATTCTACTGGAAAAATAAGTACTTATTATTTATTACAAGTAAATAAGGTTGCTCAATCTTATTTCTATGGAACTGATGATCATACAACTATAGAACATCGAAGCCAGACGACCTTCCAATTCAAACAACATTTCTACTTCGAGCCACTCCTTTATCAAAAATCTCAAAAAAATTTATCTGTCGTATCATACGTTCAAAGCTATCAAATCGACAAGAAAGGAATCGGTTTAATCCTTTCATACCAACGTTCCATCAAATGGAGAACCTCCGTCGGAAGTTCTTTTGAAAAATCACAAAATATGACTGATACAACAAAAACTCTTAAACAAACCTGGAGCATCGAACATCGACATTCTTTTGCTACACGAGGAAATATTTCACTAAAATTTCAATTTCAAAACATATATGGTTTAAACAAAGCGATTCACCCCTACATTGAATACATCATGTTGGAAGGATACAAAGTGGGAAAAAACTTTTCATGGGAAATTATGTTTATGCGACGCTTAGATAATAACATCGAACTCACATTCATGTATACTGGACGTGCTTTACCACATGAAACTGTCGTTCATACCGGCAGTGCTCAGATTCGTGTAATTTTTTAGTCGCACAAACTGGTAAACTGAAATTTACTTACATCAAAAAGCCCCATATCACCCAATTTGAGTTCTGGTATGACAAGCAAAGACAAAAATGAAAGAGTCATAAAAGGTGCTCTGAGAGGAATTCCCATGGAATGAGCTCTATCGTTAAGATTTTGATATTTATAGGCAACTTTTTCAACCGACTCGGAACTCATAATACCAGCTACAGGAAGAGGTAATTCGAATAAGTCCTGCCCATCGAATAGGACCATTCCTCCCTTCATTCTTTGAATGGAATCAATTACTTTCATAATCGCTTCATCGCTTGCACCAACAGCTATGATATTATGGCTATCATGAGCAACACTCGTAGCAATAGCCCCTTCATAAATGGAAAAACCTCGCACATATCCGACTGCTGGCTGAGCTTCCTTGTAACGATTTAAAACCACTATTTTATTGATGCCATGTTCAACCTTTATTTCTTCAGTGGGGACCGAAAGGCGACGAGTTAAAAGTTGTCCGTCAATAACTTCTATAACTTTTACCTGCGAACAAGAGCTAAGATTTGGTTTTAAGTCTTCTAATGAAAAAGAATTAAGATGAAAACGATTGACGTCTTGATATGAAAAATTTACATCAAAAGTTGGTTTACCGTCCCAAACTACCTGGCCATCAATAAAAACTTTTATAGGTATAAAATCTTTAAGATTGTTTACAACTAGAAAATCGGCAGGATCACCTTCGCGAAGAAGTCCGACAGATAAGCCATAATGCAAAACTGGATTGACGGAAACAGCTCGTAGTACATCAAAAAGATCATAATTAAGAGAGACAGCTCGTCGTACGAACTCATTCATGTGATGACGAATAAGATCATCCGGATGGCAATCATCTGTACAGAACATAATTTTATCTGGGTGCTCTTTCAAAAGAGGTAAAAGTTCATCTAGGTTTCGTGCTGCGCTCCCTTGTCGAATGAGTACCTTCATTCCTAAACGAATCTTTTCCCTAGCTTCTTCCATGGTAGAGCATTCATGATCGGTTGTGATCCCAACTTCCACATATTTTCTAAGTTCCTCTCCAGTAAGCAAAGGAGCATGCCCATCAATTGGCTTACCAACCCTATGAGCTGCCTGAATTTTTCTATGTATTTCGACATCTCCGTTTATCACGCCTGGATAATTCATAACTTCCGCCAAAAAATACAGATCATCTCGCTGGATAAGTTTTTCAACCAGATCAGCATCCAAACTAGCACCACTGGTTTCAAATTTCGTAGCCGGTACACACGATGGAACACCGAAAAAAAATTTAAGAGGCACTTTGCTTCCATCCTTTATCATGAAATCTATTCCTTCTTCTCCCATCACATTGGCAATTTCATGGGGGTCTGAAACCACTGCGATTGTTCCATGACGTAAAGCTACTGCAGCAAAGTTAGCAGGGGTAACCATGGAACTTTCAATATGCACATGAGCATCCACAAAACCAGGTATTATATACATATCAGGAGCATCACTAAGTTTTTCAATAGACCGAATTTTCCCATTTTCAATGATCAGCTTTGCTCCATAAATGGAACGTGACCAAACATCAACCAACTTGCCTTCAATTTTCATATGTTTTTTTTACAAATCTTATGATTTTTTTAAAATTGAAATTACAATTACTCACGATGTTTTTAACATTTCGGTTTCATGAACATGATCAGAAAAAACATTTACCTAAAACTTTCGCCCGATATTGATTTAATTGACCCATTTGTGACTCATTTTATAAGAAGCTTTGAGAATAATCAATATGGCGAAGTTCTTTATTTGAGAAACGCACAATTTCTATTTCGTATCATTTTATCACTAGATTTTATTTGTCAAAATCGACTTTTAGTTTTCATCTCGAATCATTCTATTTTATTGCGCAATTCTTCGCATGTTTTCAATTGGATCCAGCTCATTATCCTGAATCAATAAATTTTTTATCTTATTTAAATCGGGTTATAAGACAAGTGAATCCATGAAATTTTTTTCCATACTTATTCACCATAAACTTCTTCTCTTACTTTATTTGAACTAAAGATAAGATGTAACAAATAAATATGCAATATATTTTAATGGTATAAAAACATAAAAAAATTTTTGTATAACCAATTAATTTATATAATTTTGTTCCCCAAAAGGGGTTTATGAAAGATATAAAGGAATATGAATGTTTTAAAGATTTGTCCAAAAAATTAAAGTCATTTGCACATCCTGTGCGACTACAGATTCTCAAGTTATTAAAAGATGAAAATGGTTTAAATGTTACTTCTATTTATCAAAAACTCAATCTTGAACAACCAGTTGCATCTCATCATCTCATTATTCTAAATAAAAATGGACTGCTAATTAAAGATAGAATGGGGCGAGAAAACATTTACAAAATTAACACAGAAATGTTTAATTACTTGTTGGACAACCTAAAAGACTGCATCTACAAAAATTCTTGAGTTTTCAGTACCTTATGGCAGTCAATTTAACACTAACCCACAAGGTGGGCTACTTTTAGGTTTGTATTTTGTTTTATTAACTTCTTGCTAATTCAAAAATTTTTAACTTTGCAAAAAGTTTTACTATGTCAAGAGTATGTGACCTGACCGGAAAAAAAAGGCTTGTTGGTTACCACGTATCACACTCCAACAAGAAGACAAAAAGAAGATTTTATCCAAATCTTCAGTATAAGCGTATTTGGCTTCCAGATGAAAAAAGATGGGCTCGTCTAAGGATATCAACTTCCGTAATGCGTACTATCAACAAAAAAGGTTTGGAAGCTGTTCTCAAAGAATTTTTTGAAAAAGGATATGTGAAATAATTACTCAAGTTATTATTATAGAGAGCTGCTGCTAAGGCAGCTTTTTTATTTTTAAAATAATGATTATTTTTGAACGTTACTTGTTATGGATGAAAAAACATATTTATTTCATGCTTTTATTTCATTTTGCTTATTCATGTTTTTCTCAAGAACCTGAAAAAAACCAATACATCCAATTTAGTGGCCTTATCATGGATATGGATAGTCTAACACCTCTATCATTTGCACATGTTATTAATAAAACCAAACGTATAGCTACTTTTGCCGATATCCATGGTTTTTTTTCTTTCGCTGCTGAGAAAGGAGATGTCATAGAGTTTTCACACGTAGGTTATAAAAAAGCATACTATAAAATTCCTTATACCATCACAGAAACGAAATTTACTCTTTTCCAGCTCATGACGAAAGATACCATTTGGCTACCTGAAACTGTCATCTACCCTTGGCCTTCGCCTGAACAATTCAAACAAGCCTTTCTTTACACTGTTCCTCCCGAAGATGATTACGACCGAGCAAAACGTAATCTTACATTACAAGCTATCAAAGAACGTATGCCTTACGTTGCGCCTGATGGAAGTGAAACATACAGGTATAGGACCAATCAAGTAGCTCAAAAATTATATTATGCAGGTCAACTTCCACCAAATAACTTGATTAACCCATTGGCATGGATGCAATTTATTCAAGCATGGAAAAGAGGTGCTTTTCGCAAGCAAAAATCATCAGCTTCTGAATACTACTACAATGAAACGATGGATTAAATACTTTATTTTTTTCTTTTTTACTTCGCCTCAATTTGCTCAGTTAGCCAAAATCCATGGTTATGTAAAAGATGAAAAGAACAAAGCCATGGAAGGAGTTCAAGTGGGAATACAAAATACGTCTATTGGGAAAACTACAGATAAAAATGGATACTACGAAATTATAGTTCCAACTGACACAACGGTTATTATCTATTTTTCCTTTCTTGGCTATGAAACTCATCAGAGTTCATTTAACCTCAAACCAGGTGAAGTGAGGGCTTATCATGTCACGTTAAAGGAAATATCTAGACTTTTACCTACAGCTTTAATCACCGACCATTTCGACAATGCTCGTGGCATCCAAAAAATGAACCCTCGTGAAGTTCAGTTGCTACCTGGATCACAGAACATAGATCAACTCATTCGCATCGTTGGTCTCGGAGTTTCATCTGGGAATGAACTTTCTTCTGGCTACTCAGTTCGTGGTGGAAATTTCGACGAGAATTTAGTGTATGTGAATGAATTTGAAGTATATCGGCCTTTTTTGCTCAGTGAAGGCCAGCAAGAAGGACTTTCTATTGTTAATCCTCAGCTCATTCAGTCCATCATTTTTTCTTCTGGGGGGTTTGAACCCCAATACGGCGACAAAATGAGTTCTGTTCTTGACATACGTTACAGAAAACCAACCGACAAAAAATTTAATATCGACGTCAGTCTTCTTGGCTCCAACATTAGTGGTGAAGGAACTTTAGCAAAAGGTCTCCTAACCTTCATTGGAGGAATTCGATACAAAACTACTCGGTATTTGCTTAAAGCTCTTGATACTCGTGGTGACTATAAACCCTTTTTCTTTGATATACAGGGACAGTCAACATACCAGCTCTCTGAAAAAAATGAACTATCATGGTTTACTTATGCATCCTATAATCAATACAAATTTATCCCAACAACTCGAAAAACCACATATGGAACCATCAATGAGGCCTATCAGCTCACCATGTATTTCGATGGGCAAGAAAAAGATCTTTTTTCAACATTTCTAACCGGTTTTAAATGGTATCATCTTGTTAATCCACAAACAACACTTAAATACCTAATTTCTTTTACACACACTCATGAAGAGGAGAACCAAGACATCATGGGACAGTACTGGCTGGGACTTTTAGAATCCGATTTAGGAAGTGATCAATTTGGTAATGTTGCTGAAAACCTTGGAATCGGTACTCATTGGAAATACGGACGAAACAGACTTAACATGAAACTTCTTACCATCGAACATAAAGGAAACCATAGCTTCAAAAAAGATTTTAATTTATTATGGGGAGCAAAATTTCAGTACGAAAATGTTTATGATCATATATGGAAATGGTACTATATAGATTCTTCTGGGTTTTCTCTTCCACATCCTCCCGATTCTGTTGGTTACACAAATCCTCAGATTCAACCTTATACCCTTTTCGAGCTTTATGAAACATCCATTTCGTCACATCAAATGCAAAGTTTACGTTTCTCTACATACATGCAAGGAGAAAGAAAATTGATGTTTTCCTCTTTCTCCATGTATTCAGTAGGTGGCATTCGGCAGACTTATTGGACATATAATTCCGAGTTGTTATTGAGTCCTAGAATTTCGATAAGCATTCAACCCCACAAAAGGAAAAATGAAACATACCGTTTTGCTTTGGGGTGGTATCAGCAACCCCCAATGTATAAAGAACTTCGCGACAATCGAGGTAATGTATATCCAGAAGTAAAAGCTCAGAAATCCATTCACATAGTTGCTGGCTTTAACAAAACAGATACATTTTGGAATAGACCTTTTAAAATGATAGGAGAAGTTTACTACAAATGGCTCTATCATTTGATTCCTTATTATCAAGATAACATCAGTATTGAATACATACCACAAGAGAAATCGAAAGGTTATGCAATAGGGCTTGATTTTAAAATCTTCGGTCAATTTGTGCCCGAAGTAGATTCTTGGTTTAGTCTGGGCATTCTTCAAACCAAGGAAGACATCATAGGAGATTACTATTATGTATACTATAATGCAGCTGGTGAAAGAATTATTCCTGGTATAACAGTAGATCAAGTAGCTGTAGATAGTGAACGGGTTGAACCTCGTTTTATTCCACGACCTACCGATCGATTAGTAACTGTCAATATATTTTTCCAAGATTACATGCCTCGTAACCCACAATTTAAGATGCACCTTAACTTGGTCTTTGCTAGTGGACTTCCTTTCGGCCCCCCTAATACCTGTCTCTTATACACATCT